>OMJF01000279.1 GCA_900299285.1 Anabaena sp. 54
ATATTTGTCAATGATACTAGTAGCATGATTAACTATATTTTGATGGGTAATCATTACTCCTTTGGGTTTACCAGTTGAACCAGAAGTATAAATTACATAAGCTAAATTATCAGGTTTTACCTCACTAACTGGATTGTCTTGACTTTGAACAGAAACCGTACTTTCTAAATGGTCTAAATAAATAATTTTAGTGCTACTATCAACTGTTAAAGATGTCAGGTATTCCTTAGTTAGTATTACCTTAACTTGAGAATGATCGATCATGTAGGATAAACGTTCAAGGGGGTAATCAGGATCAAGGGGAAGATATGCAGCACCAGCTTTAATAATTGCCAGTATACTAATAATTGTTTCCGATGATCTTTCTAAACAAATCCCTACTAAATCCTCTGGTTTGACACCCAAATTTTGTAAATAATGTGCCAGTTGATTAGCTTGAGAATTTAACTGTTGATAGGTAAATTGTTGATTTTCATAAACCAGTGCAATGTTGTCAGGATAAAGTTTAACTTGTTCTTCAAATAATTGATGAATACATTTATCTTTGGAGTAATCTCTGTCTGTTTGATTAAAGGTAATTAATATTTGCTCTTTTTCTGCTGCTGTCAACAAGGGTAATTTGTTAATATATTCATCGGGATTATTCACAATAGCTGATAATAAAGTCCGTAAATGATCTGTCATTCTGATCATTGTATCTGCTGTAAATAAATCCGTACTATATTCCCATTGACCAATAATTTCTGTCTTGGTTTCAAACATAGCTAAACCTAAATCAAAGGCAGATATTCCCCGTTCCACTATCTGGGTAGTGATGATTAAATCAGGTAACTCTATGGTATCTAAAGATATGTTTTCCCAAGCAAACATAACCTGAAAAATTGGGTTATAACTGAGAGAACGTTCTGGATTTAATGCTTCCACAACCTGCTCAAAGGATACATCTTGATGATCATTAGCGGTTAAACTTGTCTGTCGTATTTGTGCTACTAATTCGGAAAACTGGCAGTTATTTGCAATTTGATTACGGATAACTATTGTATTTACAAAAAAACCAATTAATGTTTCTACTGCTACTTGTTTGCGGTTAGCAATTGGACAACCGACACTAATATCATTCTCACCAGTATAACGATAAAGTAAAACTACAAAAGCTGTCAGTAAAGTATGAAAGGAAGTTACCCCTAATTTTTGGCTTAAATTCCTTAATTTTTGAGTTAAATCACCATCAATTTTAAATTCATGAGTTGCACCAGCAAAACTTTGAATAGCTGGACGGGGTTTATCTGTTGGTAATTCTAACAATGGGGGTTTATCAGCTAATTGTTGTTGCCAATATTTTAGTTGTTTTTGTAATATTTCTCCTGTAATATTTTCCTGTTGCCATACCACAAAGTCACCATATTGTATATTTAATTCTGGCAAAGATATAGGAGAACCACTAGTAAAACTCTGATAAAGATGACATAATTCCTTAATAAAAATACCCATTGACCAACCATCAACAATGATGTGGTGTATAATAATTAAGAGAATGTACTCATCTGCACCTGTACGCAATAGTTTAAATCGCCATAAATTACCATTTTCTAGGTTAAAAGATTGACGAACTTCGCGGGTAATGTAAGATGATATTTCTGTTTCTAAATAAGTTTGTAAATCTATAATTGGCAGGTGAAAAGTAAAATGAGAATTGATTTTTTGATAGGGATTTCCATCAATGGCAGGAAAAGCAGTTCTTAAAGTTTCATGACGACGAATAATTTCTCGAATACTTTGTTCTAAAACTGTGATCTTTAGCTGACCTTTAATTCTCAATTGTAAAGATTCATTATAAGCCGTATTATTTTGATCCAATTGATGTATAAACCACATTGAGCTTTGGTTATAAGACAGGGGTAACATACCCGTTCTATCCACAGAAACTATGGGTACAAAAACATCTTGGGTGGAAGTTTTAGCCTCTTGGAGAAAAGCAATAATTTCCGGTTTGCGTTGCACTATTTCCGCTTTTAAAGATGGTGTAATTACTCCTTTGCGAGCTTTAATTTTCAGTTCTTCTCCTTCCAGAGACATTGTGATCCCTAAACTTCTTAACTGCGATAAAAAATTAATTGTATTCATGGTATTTTCTCCTGGTGTTTTGATGAAATTGATGTATTTTTGAACCTACTGCTGTGCTAACATTGCCTGTACTTGTTCTGGGGAAAGTTGGGCAATTTCTTGAATAGTCTTAGCAATCTCATTGATAATGTCCTCTCCACCAGCTAATTCTCCTAGTACAGTAGCTAGTTCTTTGACGGTGGGAGAAGTAAACAAATGACGAATAGTAATATCCAATTCTAATGTTTGGCGAATTTTCCCAATTAATTGTATGGCTTTGAGTGAATGTCCTCCTAATTGGAAAAAGTTATCATCAATTCCTACTTGTTTAACTCCTAATACTTCAGCCCAAATTTCTGTTAGTATTTCTTGAATTGGGGTTTGTGGTGCAATATAGATTTGATTTAATTCTGGTCGCTCATGGGTGGGAATTGGCAAAACTTTACGGTTAACTTTACCATTAGGATTCAATGGGAAAGAATCCATTTGCACAAATACAGAAGGAATCATATAATCTGGCAATTGAGCAGCCAGATATTTTCTCAGTTCAGAAGCATTAACAGTTTCACTAACTACCGGGATAAAGTAAGCGACGATAAATTTTTCCTTAGCATTTTCACCATGGGTAGTTGTTACTGCTTGACTAATGGGAGGATACTTACTTAAAATTGCTTCGACTTCACATAAATCAATTTGATAACCGCGAATTTTGACGAGATCATCTATTCTTCCTAAAAACTCAATATTACCATCTGGTAAATACCTTGCTAGATCTCCAGTTTTATACAGACGATGATCAGGTGATTTATCAAAGGGATTAGGAATGAATTTCTCTTTTGTTAATTCTGGACGCTGAAAATATCCTCGCGCTAAACCATAACCACTAACATATAATTCTCCCACAATTCCCACGGGTACTGGTTGAAAATGTTTGTCTAAAATATAAACTTTGACATTGACAGCCGCTTTACCAATGGGTGCATAAACAGGCCATTGTTCTGGATTTTCGCTAAAGGCATAAGTCGTCACTAAATCTGCTTCTGTTGGTCCATATAAGTTATATAAACGGCAATTTTTCAGTTGTTTAAATAAATCAATCATTGGTTGGGTGATTTGTAATTGCTCACCCGCAGCACAGATTTCTCGTAAATTGCTAAATAGTTCTATTTGTTGTCCGTAAAATTCTGCTAATTGCTGTAATAGACTAACGGGAAGAATCACTTTTTGAATGGGATTATTTGCCAATAATTCCATTAATTTTCCTAAATCTAAACGGGTATTTTCGGGAATCAGATAAAGAGTTCCACCAGTACCCCAAGCAGCAGCAATTTCGTGATAACTAACATCAAAACTCAAAGGTGCAAATTGTAAAACTCCGACACCAGAAGCCATTTTCGCTAAGTGATGTGCTATTAAGTTGGTCAGAGAATAATGGGGAACAGAAATTCCTTTAGGTTTACCTGTAGAACCGGAACTATAAACTATATAAGCTAGGTTTTCAGATGTAATTTGAGCGCTTGGGTTGGTTTTATCCTCTAAATTAATTTGTGTCCATTCCTGATCTAAAATTAACCGATGATGAGGAAAATTACATTGAAGTAAGGCTTGTAAATTGCTTTGCGTGATCAGCACAGGTACTTGAGTATCTGCTAAAATTAACCCCAATCTTTCTGGAGGATAATTAGGGTCTAAAGGCACACAAACACCACCAGCTTTGAGAGTTGCTAGAATAGCGATCGCTACTTCTAAACCTCTCTCTAAACACAACCCTACAGGTATATCTGCACCCACTCCTAATTTTTGCAAATAGTGAGCTAATTGATTAGCACGGTTATTTAATTCCCGATAAGTTAATTTTTGATCAGCAAAAACCAAAGCTACAGCATCAGGTGTTGTTTCTGACCATTTTGTCACTAATTCGTGGATATTTTCTTGGAGCAGATTTTCCGCTGCTGTTTGATTACTATCTACCAAAAGAAATTTTTGTTCCTGGGGAGTTAATAGAGGTAATTTTCCTGGTAGACTTTGAGGATTAGCCACAATTCCCAGCAACAGAGTCTGCAAATGACCTGCCATTCTCTCAATTGTCCCATGATCAAAGCTATCGCCAGCATAAATTAAATTTAATTTTAATTCTTGCTCTGGTGTCACTACCAAAGTTAGCGGATAATCAGCGTGTCCAGTATTTTTAGTCTTGGTTATTTGTAAGTCATGATCTGCCTCCCCAAGCTCTTGACCCCAGGGTAAATTATTAAAGACTACAAAACTCTCAAATAAAGATTGACCCCGTGGTATATCACTCCAACCTTGAATTTCTACCAATGGAGTATGGCCATATTCTTCTCGTTCAATTTGCTCTTGTTGCAACTGTTTTAACCAAGGTAAAATTTCCATATCTTCAGGAATTTTCACCCGCACGGGTAAAGTATTCACAAACAACCCCACCATTGATTCTACACCGGATAAAGCCGGAGGACGACCAGAAATGGTAGCACCAAAAACTACATCAGCTTCACCACTATAACGACTTAAAAGTATTCCCCAAGCCGCTTGTATCAGTGTAAATAATGTTAAATAATTTTCTTGAGCCAGGTTTTTTAAACTAGCTGTCTCCTCTGCTGAAAAGGAAAAATACTTATGATTATATTCTCGACTAATATCTTTTTTACGGTGAAGATTATCAACTTGTAAAGGTGTAGTTGCCGTAAAACCTTGCAAATTTTTACGCCAATAAATTTCCGCTTGTTTAATATCTTGCTGTTGTAACCAACCAATATAATCTCGATAGGGACGGGTAGGTGATAAATATAAAGTTTCTCCTTTATTTATAGCTGTATAAAACTGCCAAACCTCTGCCATGATCACTGACAAACTCCAGCCATCAGCTAAAATGTGATGGGAACTCCAGATTAATTCATAATTCTTATTTCCCATAGAAATCAGAGTGAATCGCATCAAAGGAGCTTTATCCAGGGCGAAATATTCATCCTGATCAGATTGACAAAAAGTATTTAATTCCTCTTGTTGTGCATCTGATGATAGAGAACTCCAGTCTAAATTAACCCAAGGAACATTAACTTGTTTCTGGACTATCTGTAAAGGTTGTTTGGGGTTTTTCCATACAAACACAGTCCGCAAAGCCGGATGACGTTCTACTACTTTGCACCAAGCTTTTTCCAAGACTAATATATCTAAATTACCCTGCAAACTAATTTGAACTTGCGCTAAATAAGCCTTTGATTCTGGGTTATAAAGACTATGAAATAACATCCCCTGCTGCATTGATGATAAGGGATAAATAGCTTCAATATTTTTATTCGTTTTATTACCAGAATTTTGCATAGTTACCATTGGTTATTAATCTCCACAAATACAAATCAATCTACAAACTTAATCACTGAATTACTTAAACTGAATTACTTAAAAGGCTGAAACAGATAAGCCCCCGTCTATAGCAATCGTTACTCCAGTAATGTAACTAGCACATTCTGAAGCTAAGAATACTACTAAATTGGCCACTTCATCAGACAAACCTAAACGACCAGCAGGAATTTTACCAGCAATTCGAGATCTAATTACATCAACTGATTGATTTTCCTCCTGGGCTGCAATTTCTAAATACTGGCGATGTCTGGGTGTGTCAATTAAACCAGGATTAACTGTAGTAATCAAAACATTAAATTTAGCAGTTTGACTAGAAACAGATTTAGTAAAATTCATTAAAGCTGCATTAGCCACACCTGATTTAATTAACCGGGGTGAAGGTTCTTTTCCTGATGTACCCACAATATTAATAATCCTACCCCATTTGTGATTTTTCATCCCTGGTAACACTAAATTTGTCATGCGAATATAACCCATTAATTTAGCTTCAAATACTAGCCGCCAGTCATCATCTGATAATGTTTCTACTGCATTACTAGCAAATGATGCTCCTTGAGAATTATTAATTAAAATATCAATTTTTCCAAATTTATCTAAAGCAGTATTTACTAAATTCTCAGAATCACCAGCTTTTTGAACATCAGCGGATAAAGCAAGTATTTCTAAATTTTCTTTTTCTCGACTTAGTAGCTTTTCGATCTGTTGAATTTTCTCGAAATTGCGTCCACAAATAATTAGTTTACATCCTTCCTGTGCTAATATTTGGGCAACTGCAAGACCAATTCCAGCACTAGATCCTGTAACTAAAGCCACTTTTCCTGTTAATCCTAAATCCATGAAAAATATACCTCTAGTAATAACTAATAATTTACAAACAATGTGGCAACACAATTTTTATTAATGTCACTGTTTCTGATGCTGAATTATAACCTGAATGAATTACATGGGCAGGAGCATAATAAATTTCCCCTCTTTTTATCTCCTGTTGTTCTCCACCTATATTGATCATCATTTTACCATCAATAATTATCCCTATTTCCTCACTGTCAGACTGCTGGTTGGAGGTTTTTTCTCTCGGAGGAATTTGGGTAATAATGGTTGTAAACCAAGAGCCGACTGCGATATGGCTGGGGAAATTTGTAATTTGGTCTGAAGTGGGTTTTAGGTCTATAAAAGCTGCTTCATTAGTTGATAAATTAGTGAGCCGTTTTACATCAAAACAGAATATGGATTCATCTGAATAATTTACTGAACCATGGGGAACTTCAGATCCAGCACTATAAACTTGTTGTAACGGTTTTAAAATTTCTTTCTTACCATTCACATTCATCTCTAAATTGCCAGAAATTACCATCCCCATTTGACTTTCAGGATGTTGATGTAGTGGAAAACAAGCTCCAGGGGCAATGTGAGCAAATTGAAAAACAATATCCTGACATTGAAAAGCCACTATATTTATATTACTAACTTTGATATTTTGATAAGAGGGAAAAAATTTAGACATAAGCGACATTAGGCTTTTTGTAAAAAACTGACCAACTCATGGGTATTGTTCCATAAATTGAAACAAATTCTAAATCATAATATTGTCGTGCTTTTTCATTAGTAATGGCTAAATCGGCTAAACCTTGATGTACTTGTTTAGCTGCCACACTGGTAGAGTTGACTAATTCTACTGTCATTTCTTGAGGACTATATTGTGGTGGTAAAAGTTCCGATAACAGCGGTAATGGTGCAGGATGGGTAACAATCTTACCACCTATAGTTTTAAATTCTTGATCTTTTCTTTTGGCTAATCCGTAGACAGGAGTTGGATGGACAAATATAAAGCCTAAATCAAATTTAGGCTGCATATAAAATTCGTTAATTTTTTCGTATGCGTGAGGTACTAAAGCTAAATCTACTTGCTCGTTTTTTAACGCTTGCTGTAGGTCCATAAAACTATCAAATAACTTCACTAAAACATTAATTTCCTCCTGTTCAATTTGATTGATTAAATATTTTAGTGCCGCTTCACTGCTAGTGCCGCTAGGTCCTAAAGTCCCTAAAGTTAAAGTCTTGGATATAGGGACAGGGTATTTAAATTCAATTTCAAACTTAAACATAAATTATTCCTGTTGCTGAACTGAGTTAAATTTGTAATGTCTCTACAAGTTAAAACCTAAACTGAAATCATTAAAATTATCGCCTTTCACTCACATTTAATTACTTATCACATTTAATTACTTATTATTCACATTAGTCAATTAGTATTGAGAAAAAATATTTTGTAATTTTAGATACTATTGTACATGCAGGATATATACTTAATTTAGATTAAAAGCTATACTAATAATATTCAGATCCCCGACTTCTACAAGAAGTCAGGGATCTTGCTAATTAGCTATTCTGCCTCTTCTAGTTCTCCATTATCACCAGTATCGGGGGGAACAATCGCAACTCCGGTAATGGCATCATCTTCATCTAAACGTTGCACTTTAACCCCAGTAGCTGACCTTGACTGAATAGAAATGGCATTGACGGCTTGACGAATAATTATACCACGATTGGTGGCCATCATGATTTCGTCGTCGCTGTTCACAATTCTTAAAGTGGCTAGTTTGTCTTTGGTTTTGCGGGTTTTAAATTTGGTGGCCATTAAACCTTGACCAGCGCGGTTTTGCAGTCGGAATTGAGAAACAGGAACACGCTTACCATAACCACCAACGGTAATTACTAGTACCCATGGTCCGGTACTATTACTGTTACTGGTTTCTGCGGTTTCTTCGGGATTTTCAATTTCGGCAATTTCTACGGTTTCTTCTATTTCTGCGGTTTCTTCTATTTCCGCTTCTGTGCTAGTATCTAAGGTGTCGAGAATGGCCGCAGGCAGGATATCCATACCTATGAGTTCGTCTTTATCCTTGAGTTTCATGGATTTTACACCACGAGTGGCTCTTCCCAGGGGACGCAGTTGGTCGTGAGTACAGCGGAAGTGAATGGCCATACCTTGACGAGAACCGATAATTATACTGTCTTCTACTCTGGCTCTTCTCACCCAGCGTAGTTGGTCACCTTCTTCTAAGGATATGGCAATTAGTCCATTAGCGCGAATATGGCTAAATGCTTCTAGGACGGTTTTTTTGATGTTACCGCCTTTGGTGAGCATGACGAGATATTCTTCGCTACTAAATTCGTCTACGGGGACAATGGAGGTAATTTTCTCTTCCTTGGGAATGGGTAACATTTGGACTATGGGTGTTCCCCGACTGGTGCGCGAACCTACGGGTATTTGATAGGCTTTGAGTGAGTAGACCACTCCGCGATCGCTAAAAAATAAAATGCTATCATGATCACAGCAAGTTAAGAAATGCTCAATGGTATCATCATCTTTAACTTTAGCACCAGCCTTACCCCTAGTGGCGCGGTTTTGAGATTCAAAGGTGTTGACGGGCATCCGTTTGATGTAACCTTGTTCTGTCACCAGAATCACTGCTTTTTCGTTAGCAATTAAGTCAATGTCATCTATATCTCCTTCTCCATGAGTGATAACCGTGCGGCGCGGTGTAGCAAAGCTGGCTTTAATTTGGCCGATTTCGGTTTCAATGATTTCTAAAACCCGTTCCCGTCTGGCTAAAATATCCTGTAAGTCGGTGATTTTAACTTGTAATTCTTCGTGTTCGAGGCGAATTTTATCCGCTTCTAGGGCTGTTAACCGTCGCAACTGCATTTGTAAAATTGCGTCTGCTTGCACTTCGGAAAGTCCGTAATTGCTAATTAACTCTCCTTTGGCTGTGGGTGCGTCTGGTGCATGACGAATTAAAACAATAATTGCATCTAATTGTGACAGAGCAATTAGTAATCCTTGCAATAGGTGATCTCTTTCTTCTGCTTTCCGTAATTCGTAGCGGGTACGGCGTTCTATGGAGAAAATGCGAAAGTCCAGGAAAACCCTGAGGAATCGTTTCAGGCTAAGGGTTTGAGGTTCGCTATTGACTAATGCCAACATATTCGCCCCAAAGTTAGCCTGTAGGGTAGTTTGCTTATAAAGGTTGTTTAAAACGACACGGGGATAGGCATCACGTTTTAATTCGATGACGATTCTCATGCCGTCCCGATCGCTTTCATCGCGGATATCTGCAATACCTTCGATTTTCTTATCATTCACCAATTCGGCAATTTTTTCGATTAATGCGGCTTTATTGGTTTGATAAGGTAATTCGGTGATGATAATTGCTTCCCGGTCTGGACGGTTGCGTTGTTCAATGGTTTCAATATTGGCTACACCCCGCATGGTGATTGAACCGCGACCAGTGGTATAAGCGTCTTTAATGCCACTGACTCCCAATATCTGCGCCCCGGTGGGGAAATCGGGTCCGTGAATATACTGCATTAACTGAATGTCAGTAATTTCAGGATTATGTATTAATGCTACCAATCCATCAATCAATTCTCCCAAATTATGGGGAGGAATATTTGTCGCCATTCCCACCGCAATTCCCGAAGAACCATTTAACAGGAGTTGGGGAATGCGGGCGGGTAAAACCGTTGGTTCTTGTTGAGAACCGTCAAAGTTATCAGCGAAATCTACTGTTTCAGCTTCAATGTCTTGAAGAAGAGCGACGCTTGTTAATGCCTGTAAGCGACATTCTGTATATCGCATAGCCGCCGGTGGATCATTGTCTACCGAACCAAAGTTACCATGACCATTGATTAGGGGCTCGCGCATGGAAAAATCCTGTGCCATCCGTACCAAAGCGTCATAAACCGCAGTGTCACCATGGGGGTGATATTTACCCAATACTTCCCCTACAACACGGGCGCATTTTCTAAAGGGTCGATCATGTAGCAAACCTAGTTCGTGCATAGCATAGAGGATGCGACGATGCACAGGTTTGAGACCATCCCTAGCATCTGGTAACGCCCGACCCACAATGACGCTCATAGCGTATTCTAGATAAGACCGCGACATTTCATTTCGCAAATCTGTCGGGATAATCCTCTCCTGTGAGGTTGTCATAGAATCCAAAACTCCAAAAAATGTAGATTTTAGCCTTCAACTTGACAAAATACAAAATTATGTCAAATAAACTTTGAATAGTTGTCATATTTTGCTATAATTCTAACACATTGTCACCCAATTTGCACAAATACTATCCAATCGGCCAAAATAGTCAATCAAAACCAGAAAATGAAAGTTGATTTTGTGTTTATTAAGTAATATTAGATCATCTAAAATTAAAGAAAATAAAGCCATTAAATAAGCCAGAGAATTAAACAAGAGAAATCAATAAGAAATTGAGACAATTTTAATTTATAATTTATAAATTTATAAATTTATAAATTAACGAGAATCAAAGGGATTAAGTCAGTTAAAACAAACTATACACTAAATTGTCAGTATTATTAAGTACAGATATTAATTATCAAACTCCTGTGGTGCGGGCATCTTGCCCGCATTATTTGATGATAGTTCTTCCTCGTCATCGTTATTATAACAAATTTTAAATCAATTGTCAACCCCTAGATCTTCTTTTTTCCCGCGACTTAATTGAGAAAATAAGAAATCATCTGATTTAGGGTGCGTTTTACGTAACGCACCCTACCATTAAGAAGGAGGATAACCAGCAGCAATTAAAGCTTCTTTGATAGCAGTTTCTGAAGCTTGAGTATCTACATTGACAAGTTTTGTTTGGGGGTTAGCTTCCACAATAGCATTAACATCAACAATTTTAACGGCATTAGTGATTTTATTAGCACAAACAGAACAAGACATTCCCGGAACAGTAAGTTGAATAGTCATAAACAAAAAAAGAGGTGAAAAGTCAATTACAAATAAGACGATGTTTGCAAAAACAAAAATATTATATCTTAAATCCTCCAGATTAATTAGTTAACATAGAACATATTTTAGAACAGACTCAAGAAAATTGTGGTTTGGGTTAAATAAACACCCAACGCAAGTTTTAACCCTGAATTAATACTTGAAAATCTGGCTCATTTTTCAGATCATCAAAATCAATATCATTTCTAGCGTCTTCCCGATAATTAGGATTAAATTCCATGGCTTTTTGCAGATTTTCTAAAGCTAATTTAACTTGTCTTTGTAGTGCATAACAAGCTGCTTTGTGATAATATACAATATGATAATCAGGTTTAATTTCTAGTGCTTTATCAAAACTGCTAATTGCTTGATCATCTTCTCCCAACCTAATTAAAGTATAACCGCGTTTATGCCAAATTTTAGGAGAATTGGGTTGAAATTCTAAAGCTTTATCAAAAGAAGCAAGTGCGTCTTCATAGCGTTCTAATTCTACCAAAGATAAACCACGATTTACCCAAGCAACTCCATCATTAGGCTGAATTTTAGTAGCTTTATCAAAACAGCTAAAAGCTTCTTGATGTTTTCCTAATTTTCCACAAGATACACCAATATCACACCAAGCTTGATGATATTCGGGATTAATTTTAATAGCTTGATTATAGGACATAATAGCATCTTTATAGCGGTTTAATTTATTGAATATTAGACCACGTTTGAGCCAATTTTCTGGGTTTTCAGGCTGAATTTTAATGATTTGTTCATAAATATTTAAAGCGTCTTGATGACGTTTTTCTAGAAATAGCATTTCCGCTTGTTTTAGGTAATCATTAAGAGTAGTTTGTGGTGAAAATGATTCTGGTGCTTTTTCTGTGACTGGAACTGGGGGAGGTGTAATTTCCGCTAGTTCTTTGAGAATTATATCTTTACGTTGTTGAGCATTAATTTCTA
The DNA here is from genome assembly GCA_900299285.1 of Anabaena sp. 54. Classification (GTDB taxonomy): domain Bacteria; phylum Cyanobacteriota; class Cyanobacteriia; order Cyanobacteriales; family Nostocaceae; genus Dolichospermum. Next base: position 12,239 of record OMJF01000279.1, read on the forward strand.
GCTTTTGCAAATTTTCCAAAGTAGTAATTTGCTGTTTTTGGACATCATTTTGTAAGTCTGAAAGCTGAGATGTAAATAGTTCTCCAGATTGTTCTAAATTGTCTATAATTTGCTGTTGTCGTTGCATAGCTGTATTTTCTAATTTCTGCAAATTTTCTAAAATAGTAATTTGCTGTTTTTGGATATCATTTTGTAAATCTGAAACCTGAGATGTAAATAGTTCTCCAGATTGTTCTAAATTGTCTATAATTTGCTGTTGTCGTTGCATAGCTGTATTTTCTAATTCTGTAAGTTGCTGAGAAAATTCGTTTTGTGATCTAGATAAATACTCAATAAATTGATATTTTTGGATTTGGGTATCAGTCTTTAATTCAGTAACTTCAGCTTTGAATACATTATTGAGATTTTCGATATTCTCTATAACTAGATCTTTTTGATTTTTAACATCTAATTGAAATTGAGATAATTCACTGGTAAATTCTGATTGTAATTTGACTAAATTCTCAAAAGTCTGATATTTTTGTGCTTGAGTTTCTGACTCAAATACCTGAAATTGAGATATGAGATTACTGCGAAATTGTTCAATGTCAATAATAGCAATATCTTTTTGATTTTCCACTTCTAACTTGAGTTTAATAAATTCAGAAAATAGCTCAGTTTCTAACTTTTTGATATTGTCAATTGTAATTTTTTGCTGTTGAGCAGATAAATTTAATCGTTCTAATTGAGTATGCAATGTAAACTCTAGATTACTGATATTTTCTTGAGCAGATTTCACTTCAATTTCCAAAGCTGTTAAAAACTCCTGTTTTGATTTAGGTAAATCAGATAAAAGAATGGATAAATTTTCTTTTTCACCCTGAATCTTTTGTTTAAGATTATTAACTTCCTGTACTAATTCTTGCGTAGTATTTTGAGATTTTAGAATCAGGTTTTTAGCTTCTGTTTGAACTGTAGTTAATTGAGTTTGCAAATTTTCAATTCCTTGAATTTGCTGCATTCCTCGCTCTACAATTTCCCTAATTATAGCCCGACGAAAAAACCATAATACCGCAATTAAAGCCACAGGAAATAAACTTAAAATAGTTAACCAAATATTGATTAAAATATTTGTGCGAGTAAAAGCAATTTCTAAATCAGATTTGACTTGTTTTTGCGCTAATTTTTCCTGGTGCTGATTTGATAGTACCTGAGCGGTAGCAGATGGTACAATGCTTGAACTAATAAAAGCTGTTAATAGCAGTAAAGGTGAGAAGAAAATGGTATTTTTGTTCTTCATGACAATTTTACCTAGCAGGTGGTTAGTTTTGATAACGGTGTGTTTATACTGCATCTATGATAGATGATTGGTGTCAGGTTACTGAATTTTTAGGTTTTTTGATATTAACAGATTTGGGGTGAAATATCAGCTATTCTAGGAGGGAATTATGGATAAATCAAAGTGAGGACATCTACAATCAACCCCTGGCTGCTTTTAAAGCTGAAATAGCTTAAAATGATTAAAGGTAACATCTAAGAGTTAAAGTAAATTCTGTGTTGGATTACATAACTGCAAATCTACCACTGTTTGCGAATCTAGATAGAAAACTAGTAGTGAAAATAGACGATATTGGTGAAGTTAATTTCCAGCAAGCAAATTTTCTCATCAATGGAGAAGCTTTAAATTCTCTAAAAAAACTACCAGATTCATTAGTGCAAACGGTGATCACAAGTCCTCCTTATTATGGTCAACGAGACTACTGTAGAGAAGAACAAATTGGAATTGAAGAAAATCCAGATGAATACGTAAACAAACTCTTAGAAGTATTTGATGAGGTCAAAAGAGTTTTAAAAGAAGATGGGACGCTTTGGATCAATTTGGGTGATAAATATATAGATGGAAATTTAGCAGGACTACCTTGGAAATTGGCATTAGCTCTTAAAGAAAGAGGATGGATTTTAAGATCGGATATTATCTGGTATAAACCTAATGCCATGCCATCTTCTGTTAAAAACCGTCCAACAACTGATCACGAATATATGTTTTTATTTGCCAAAAGTTCCAAGTATTACTATAATGCAGATGCTATTCGTGAACCTCATGTAACTTTTTCTGAAAATAGTAAAATGCGGGGAGGACGCAATCATTTAGGTAAAAAAGGAGGAACTCCAGAACAAGGCAAAAATTCAGGTAATTCTAATTTACATAACGGCAGATGGGACCAAGCATTTCATCCTCAAGGTAGAAATAAAAGAACAGTTTGGGAAGTTCCTTTATCTAAATTTAGGGATGCACATTTTGCTGTTTTTCCAGAACAATTAATAGAACCATGTATTTTAGCAGGTTCGTCTGAAGGGGGAATAGTTCTTGATCCCTTTTTTGGTGCTGGTACAGTAGGTTTAGTATCTATAAAGAAAGGACGGAAATTTATTGGTATTGAACTCAATGAAGATTACTGTGAAATTGCTATCAAGCGAATTTTCTCAACATAATTATTCAATTGATTGGAAAATATCTAAAATCTCCTTGAGTTTATGATTAAGTAATGGTTCTAATTCAATTATTTGATTGGGATTTTTATCAATGTGAATAAATTCTGGCGATTTCAGGGAATCAAAATCTATTTTCCACGCTTCAGCTATGATAATTGGAATACATTTATATCCATCATTTTTCGCTTTTTCAATTGCTTGGTTAATATCTCTTGTAAAAAGTAAAGCATGACCACCACCAGTTGTTTCTCTGGTTTTAACTGGAATTAAAATTGTTCCTTTCTCTCCCATAATCGTTACATCATAAGTCTCACTACCAAGTTTAATTTGAGTTTCTCCAATTGTCAGTTTTATATTGTTATTTTTGAATATTTCTTTCAAATTTGTGCGAATAATTGCCTCAAATAAATTTCCTTTTATAGCTCGACGGCTTCCTTCTAATCGTTCCATCATAACTTCGCAAATAGGAAACCATTCCCATCTTTCTGGTTCAGGTAAAATAGTAGATACATATTCACGCACATCATTTAAAAGTATGGCTTTACGCTCATTAGCTGTTCCATCAATATTTTTGAGTATGTTTTGTAATCTTTGTATGGGAGCATCCCTAAAAATCCAACCTAAAAACAGCCATTTTGCTTTACTTTGAGGATATGGACGAGCAATTCCGTCATATAAATTTAGGTCTTTGGGAACTTTGCGCTTTAAATATTTTAGTAACACTTGTTGTGCTTTGGATGAATTTTTTTCAATAACAAATTCATGTAGATTACTATAATTTTCTGATTCTATAAAGTTAATAAAATCATCAAAAAAAAGCTTATTTGAGTTAGCAATAATTGCCAGTTCTTTCAATCTGATATTATCAGCAATATTAGTCATTAAAAAACTCTCTAGGTGAAATATTTAACGCATTTGCAATTTTATGAATATTAACAAGGCTAATATTTCTTTCTCCGCGTTCTACCCCTCCTACATAACTCCGGTCTAAGTTACATAAATGCGCTAATTCTTCTTGAGATAGACCCATATTTTGCCTAATTTGACGTAGACGATGACCAAATTCTTTTTGGACGTTTTTACTGTTAGATGTTGTCATGAAGACAATTAAAAGCTATTAATGTCTTTAAGTCCACGGACTTTAAGTACCATAATCATGTAAAATGAAGTATTAACCTTTCCTTAATGATACCCTATATAATTTGACATAGTAGTGTACAGAGTGCAGAAACCATGAAACAAAGATACAAGAAAGGCTTACAAACATTCATCAGTTTTAGCTTATTTACCAGCTTACTCGCTCCTTATGGGGTTACAGCTACTCCACCACGGACTCCAGATAAAACGGTCAACTGTGAGCTTCTAGTCGTGGGTGGTGGACTCTCAGGAGTAGCAACAACTTATGAAGCTTTACTTGCGGGAAGAACAGTTTGTTTAACAGAAATAACCGACTGGTTGGGGGGACAAATTTCCTCTCAAGGGACATCTGCATTAGACGAAAGACCAACTCAACGATCTAAACAATTTTATTCCCGTGGATATTTGGAATTAAGAAACCGTATTCAACGCAAATATGGTAAACTTAACCCCGGTGAATGTTGGGTAAGTGATTCTTGTTTTCTCCCTGGTGATGCTCATGATATTATCACACAAATGCTTAAAGATGCTGAAAATAAAGGTAAGGGAAAATTACAATTTTTTCCGAATACAGTAATTAAAGATCTAGAAATTAGTCAAGATGGCAAAATTATTAATAATGCGATCGCTATTCAACATCAATCACTACCAGGTACACCACCTTTAAATACTAATACTTTATCCCAAACTATTGCAGATGCTTATAGTTATGAAAACTCATCTCTGTTGAGTAAAACTATTATTCGTTTTCTTCCTAAGCAAACTCCAAATAATCCTACTAAATGGTATGTTATAGACACAAGTGAAACTGGGGAAATTATTGCTTTAGCAGATGTTCCTTATCGTTTAGGAATTGATGCACTTTCTCATCTTGAACCTTCATCTTCTAGTACGACAAATGATCCTTATTGTACTCAAGGTTTTACTTATACCTTTGCTATGGAGGCAACAAAATCACCGCAACAAATCACAATGCCGTCATTTTATCCCCAATATGAGCCATATTTTAGTTATGAATTAAAGCGATTAGCAAACTTTGATTTAGTATTTACTTATCGCCGAATTTGGAGTCCGCAAACAGGACAATTAACTAAATTTAATGGTGTGAAATTTACCGGACCCACGCCAGGGGATATCTCCATGCAAAACTGGACTTGGGGAAATGATTACCGTCCAGGAACAGCCGCAGATAATCTGATTTATACTCGTCAACAATTAGAAAATTCTGGACAGTTAAAACCAGGAGGTTGGCAAGGTGGACTACGCACAGAAACCCTCCGCAAAGCTGAAGAAAAGGCTTTTTCTTATTTTTATTGGTTGTATGCAGGAACTACAGATTCTCAATTAGGAGAAGGGGTGAAACAACCGCAAACAAATATTCGTTTTTTAACAGGTTTGGATTCACCTATGGGGACGGTTCATGGTTTATCTAAATATCCCTATATGCGGGAAGGAAGACGTATTATTGGCCGTCCCAGTTGGGGACAACCGGAAGGTTTTGGGATTTGGGAAGTTGATATTTCTCGTCGCAATTATAATGATGAATATTATCGAAAAAATCTCCCTGCAAATATGTATCGTAATTTAAAGGCAACGGTGGCTGGTTTGGAAGTAACATCTGTAATTATGGGTAAAATTTCCCCAGAAAAAGTTGTTCGCAGAAGTCGTTCTACAATTTATCCTGACGCTGTAGGTATTGGTCATTATGCTATAGATTTTCATCCTTGTATGACAAAAACTCCAGCGGAATTACCTGGTAATACGGAACGTGCGGGAGAAAGAAGAGGTGCGGGTCTTGCTTATCCTTTCCAAATTGCACTCCGGGCAATGATTCCCCAAAAAATTGATAATTTATTGGTAGGAGGAAAAAGTATTGCTACTAGTCATATTGCTGCTGCTGCTTATCGAGTTCATTCTTTTGAATGGTCTGCTGGCGCTGCTGCGGGAACTGTGGCTAGTTTCGCGTTAAAACAAGGAATTTACCCCTATGAATTGGTTAATGATTTACCTAGACAAGAACCACAATTAGAAATTTTAAAACAGATTTTGACGGAAAATGGTAATCCTACCGCTTTTCCTGATACTTCTATTTTTAACGACAATTGGGATGATTGGCGCTAAATAAAATGTGATTCTAAAAAATAAGATTCCCGGATACCCGACTTCTCAAAAAAGCTGGAGATATAAAACTTAATCTGGTAAAAATTCAGAGTTGAGGGTTTGTTCACAAGTGTATGGACATATTTCGGGAAATATTTGTTGACCTAATTGAGTTTCTCTCATTGCTAATGCTAAACCTAATTCGTAAGCTGTGAGAAAAACTTCTTCTAAATAAGGTTTCAAACTGGGACTATCTTGTAAAAGTAGTTTGATTTGAATACGTTGTTCTCGAATTGTACTCAACCAACTACTACTGCGTTTTTCTGTTTGAAATTGCCATTTTAATAAATGTCCTAGCAATAGGGCTAATCTATTTCTTAATTCTTGTCTTTCTTTTCTTCCCAAGGTTTCTAATTCTTCAATTAGGTTAACAGTATCTAATCTATCCCATTGTTGAGTTTTGAGTACATTAACCTGTTCTTGAGTCCAAGCATGAAAATCATTTGTATAGAGTGAAAAGGTGTTCATTTTCGCACCTGTTATCATGTTTATATATTCTGATTTCAATTGTATTCTGGATCTTATATCCTCAGTCCTGAAAAGGTAAAGTATTAATTACATGATCTACATGATCAATATCAATTAATATTTTGACATATTATCGGCTTGTTTTTGGCTACTAACCTAGTCAGCAATAGATTAAACTAGTTATTTGTAATCTTAGTTTGAACAAAGTCGTTTTTAGCTCATTTTTTTATGGTGACAAAACTTGTGGATATGTATCCTATGGCTTCTGCCCCAAATGTGACACAAGACCGGGTTAATCAAGTGACTCGTAAAACCTATCCTAATTATAAGGTGATTGTCTTGAATGATGATTTTAACACTTTTCAGCACGTCGCTGAATGCTTAATGAAGTATATTCCCGGTATGTCAAGCGATCGCGCGTGGGATCTGACTAATCAGGTTCACTACGAAGGACGAGCAATTGTCTGGACAGGACCCCAAGAACCAGCAGAATTATACCACCAGCAACTACGTCGCGCTGGGTTGACAATGGCTCCCCTAGAACCAGCCTAATATGTCTAAGCCCACCAATGGTAGACTTGTTTGGAATCACTCTACCTCTATTCCCGGTCTAATTCCCATCTTATAACGTTTATATCAACAAAATGGCATTTTGACTGTCACAGGGGCGGTTATTGGCAGAGCCAGGGGTCATGCTCCAAAAATGCAGTTGCGTGTGTCTGTACCCATTCGCGGTGGTTATAAAATCATTGCGCGTCAGGGTAAAACAGTATAAGAGGTGTTTATCCTCACAACTTTACTACAGAATGAACTGGAAAGTGCGATCGCCTTTGCTATGAAAATTGCGTAAATTATGAATTTCCAAACAGCAAGGTTAGAACTAAATTCAGTTTTAACCTTGACTTTTGATTATTCTTCAATTTTATGAATTGCAAATTTATGTAACGGTAAACTCAAGATACAAGAAAATGTTAGAAAATATGACAAAGCTGTAGTAATTCTCAAAAATATGATTATAGCTTCCTCATCAAATAAAAATACTTTTTCCATAGCAAAAGCCAGACAATAAACTAACCAATAAGCAAAGCTCATTCTTAATAAATCTGCTTCTGTTTGTTGGATATTGTCTATTTCTTGATCATGATCATTTAGCAACCATAAACCCAGAATACAAGCGACTGAGGAAATAGCAACTACAAACCCATGGCCAGATAAATTTACCGTAGTCATTTGTCTTTGTCTCCTTTTTCAATGTTTGATATTTCTATGGAAATCTAGTCTAAAGGATGATGCCTAATAGTTGTACAAAATAGTTACAAATTGCAATGCTTCCACAACTTTCTTCACATATAATGGATTATTTCAAGTTTTATGACAATGTTTTATGACAATATTTAATATTTATGGAAGCAATGATAAAAGAAGAAATGATAAAATCAAGTAATATTAGTGTTGAGTTAATAATTAATCATGCAAATCAAAGTCATAGCACTCTCCTTAGTTTTAGGTCTTTCTTTACCCATAGTTACTGGCATTTGTGTTCCGAGTCAAGCTGTAGCTAATCTTGCTTTTCCAGAGGGGCAATTTTTTGATGTCGAAGGACAACTACAACCACCCAGTTGGAATTTAACACTTTGGCAAGCTCAAGGTAAGTATTTTTACAAAAACAAAAATCTCAAAACAGGTAAACAAATTTGTTTAATTGGTGCTAAAGCATCTGGTACTCAAGCGCGTCCGGTATTCACCTGGACTAATGCTAAATATAAATATCGAGTTTCTTGGCAAATTGTGCAACGGGAATTGATCAGATTAGAGGTAATAGATCCTTTAGGTAAGGTAATTTTAAATCAATTGTTCGTTAGTGAACCTGGGAAATTTGAAAATCCCAATACAACTAAATGTTAGGAAATAATAAAAAATATCAACTGATCTGATTTATTTACCAATGCAAAACCTACTGAAAATTCGATCTAAAACCGATTCTGTAACTTCTTCACCAGTGATTTCTCCTAATGCTTGAATTGCACCTCTTAAATCAATTGTCCAAAAATCTAAAGGTAATTGTTCAGTGATTGTAAATTGCAGTTGTTCTAAATCGCTTTTCGCTTTTATTAAAGCTGCTGCTTGGCGTTGATTAATTGCCAAATCCATATCAGCGGCTTGAACTTTTCCGGCTTTAACTATTTCTAAAATCGCCATTTCTAAACTATCAATTCCTTGATTTATGGCTGCGGCTGTGAAAATTTGGGATTTGGGATTTGGGATTTAGGATTTAAGGTTTTCTTGTTCTGCTAATGAAATCAGGTCAATTTTATTAATTACTAAAATTACATTCTGGTGTTTTACTTGTACATAAATTTCTTCATCTGCTGGTGTCCAACCTGCGGTAGCATCAATAGTAAATAATACCAAATCAGCAGCATTAGCAGCACGATGAGATCGCTCTACACCAATCTTTTCTACTTGATCTGTTGTTTCCCGAATCCCCGCTGTATCTAGCACCTGCACAGGAATTCCGCCTACAATTAATTGAGATTCTACCACATCACGGGTTGTTCCTGGTAAATCTGTGACAATGGCGCGATCGCTCCGACTCCAAGCATTTAATAAACTTGATTTTCCCACATTGGGTCGCCCCACTATCGCCACTTTTAAACCAGTTCGTAATAATTCACCTTTGTCTTTTGTTGCTAATAATTTGTTAATTTCCCCAGTCACTTGCTCAATTTCGGTAATAATTCTTTTTTGATCTAAAGGTGGTAAATCTTCCTCAAAATCAATTCGGGCCTCAATTTCTGCCAAAATATCCAAACAATTAGCCCGTAATTTGCGAATAGGTTCGGCTAATTTACCCTGTAACCCAGCTAAAGCCATTTGAGCAGCTTGAGGTGATTTTGCTCCCACTAAATCAGCGATACTTTCCCCTTGGGTTAAATCCAATCTACCATTTAAAAATGCTCTTAATGTAAATTCTCCCGGTTGGGCTAATCTCGCCCCATTTTCTAAGCATAATTGTAATACTTGTTGTACCGCCATAATTCCCCCATGACAATGAAATTCTACGACATTTTCACGGGTAAAAGAACGGGGGGCTTTCATGATCAATAATAAAGCCTCATCAATAATTTGCTTGGTTTGAGGTTGACGGATATAACCGTAAAGAATCCGGTGACTTTCCCAAATTTGTCCCCCTGGGGCATAAAATAGAGTTTGAGCAATGGCCATGGCATGATCACCAGAAACCCGTACAATACCTACACTACCTTGTTGAGGGACAACAGCAGTAGCGATCGCCGCAATAGTTCCAGTATTAGCTAATAATTCAGACATCAAGGGTTATTCTACTTGAGGGATAGAGAAAAAGCACAATCTTAAACCCCTACAGTACACTAGTTTAAGAAGGAAATAAGGTAATTACCCATTACCAATAATAGTAAAAATTCTGGAGGAATTAATTATGGAACAAAAAATTAACTGTGCTGAATCTTGTGTTGACGGTTGTGTTTTAGGTGATAAATGTCCTCATATCGAGTTTAGAGAATCAACTTCAAAATTTATCGCTGAAACTTCCCTAGACAAAATGCTAGAAATAGCTGAAGAAAGATTGCGCAAAAAAATGACAGAACCACCAAAATGGGTGTTTCCAGAAGATCCTTAAATGCAACTCTTATTTACATGATCTAGTCAGCAGAGGGTGAGATCAATTAAATAGCAAATCACCCTCGATTATATTATTTTCTAAAAGCTTGCATAAATGCTATTTTGGCATCAATAAGAGGATATTTTCAAAGTTTCCGGCGATTAGAAATCGCTACTACAGAAACAAAGTCCACCTGCGTGGACTAGCAGAAAATTAAGGTTCTCAAACCCACGCAGGTGGGTTTCGCTTGTGTAGACGCGGTTTCTAACTGCCAATATATTAGACATCTGGTGGTAATTACAGCAAATTTCATTCTTATGAGGTACAAATCATAATCATGAAACTCTTGTGGGGTGGGCATCTTGCCCGCCCAAACTGTACTTTATTACAACGGAAAATGCTGTAAATGTGCGTAGTCACCAAACCCTTGCAGGGACAATTCATGAATTGTCCCTACGATAATTTTCACCAGATGTCTATTTATAATTTTAGACTTTTCAAACAACCTCTAATAGTAGGCATTAAAACACAATTTACTAACCAATCTATATCTAAATCTGGCAATAATTTATTTTCATGACATACAAAAATCGTTCCCAGGATCAGCCTGGGAACGGTGACGGTGACAGCCCAATTACTTGTTAGACTATATTTGACCGCTAAAGACAGGCTTTACTTTACGGTCAATCCATTCCCCCAAATCTTCAGCAATTGTCAACACACTAGGTTTACAACGTTCTACATTGACTATAATTCCCTGCGCCCCTTCAATTTCCAAATCTTCTATATAGCCAATACTGGCTTTATTTGCTGCCTTAAAACTCAAAAATGGACCGAAGTAGTATGTACATTGGGGATTCTGTGTGATAATTTTAACCCACCAAGCAAGTCCCAGGGCATTTAATGTATTAATCAAACCTTCTTGAAGGTTATTCCAGATTGTTTTCATGGTTTGTGCTGAATGATAAAGGTGTGACTGAGTGTGTGAGAATAGGTTAAATTTATTATCTTTTACATTTCTTTATAGTTGCCGATTTCGTGGAAAAATATCCACGAAATTAGCTTTGTCCAATTTTACCCCGACTGGTTTAACTACAAACCCTTTGATTATTCTTTTTTCAAAGAAATTGTTTGTAGTTTATCAAAGTACAGCGTATTTTGCGATTTTTGACGATAAATTTCGTAAAGTGCCATGCCAGTTGCCACGGAAGCATTGAGGCTAGGAGTCTTACCCTGTAAGGGAATAGATACCAAAACATCACAAGAACGTTGTGTCAACATACCCAGACCTTCACCTTCACCACCCACGACTAAAACCACAGGACCACTAAATTTAACGCTTTGCAATGGTTCGCTACCTGTAACAGCAGTGCCGTAAATCCAAAAACCTTCTTCTTTTAACTGTTCTAAAGCCCGACCAAGATTAACAACTCTAGCTACAGGAAAGGTTTCTAATGCTCCCGCTGCCACTTTCACCACCGTGGAAGTAATTCCTGCAGCCCTTCTTTGGGGAATCACCAAACCATGAGCGCCAATAGCTTCTGCGGTGCGAATAATTGCCCCTAAGTTGTGGGGATCAGTAATACCATCGGCAACAACAATTACAGGATCAGTAATAGATTTAGCCTTAGTAATCAGATCCTCTAATTCAGTATAGGAATAAGGAGAAATTTGAGCAGCTATTCCTTGGTGATTAGCCCGACCAGTAATTTGGTCTAACCGCATTGGTTCAACTTCATCAATAACTGCGCCATTATCCTTGGCTTGTAAAATCAAATGATGAAATCTGGGATCATAACGGAGGCGGGTAGTAATCCACAGCTTGTTAATACTACGCTCATTTTCCAAAGCAGTTAAAACTGGGTGACGACCGTAAATGAGATCACTTTCTTCTGTGGATATAATTTCTGAAGACGGCTGAGAAGATGGGTAAGGGGGACTGTATCTAGCATTTAAGGATTTACCTTGAGCTAAGGTGATTTCTGAAGACTGCTCACCACCATAGCGAGATATGCGGGGTTTAGGAGTATAAGGCTTGTCTTCTCGATTTAATCTAATTTCTGGGGATTTATCACCACCATAGCGAGATATGCGGGGTTTAGGACTATCAGACTTGTCTTCTCGATTTAATCTAATTTCTGGGGATTTATCAGCACCATAGCGAGAGGTGCGAGGTTTAGGAGTATCAGGCTTGTCTTCTCGATTTAATCTAATTTCTGGGGATTTATCAGCACCATAGCGAGAGGTGCGGGGTTTAGGAGTATAAGGCTTGTCTTCTCGATTTAATCTAATTTCTGGGGATTTATCAGCACCATAGCGAGAGGTGCGAGGTTTACTTTCACTTTTGCCTTGATTACGGACAGAGTGAGGAACAACGCGCTTACCCTTGATTTTTACGGGTTGCCCACGCTTAGGTTGGCTGGCGGAATTATTTTTTTTGGGTTGACTTGTCATAGCAGTATTTCAGTATTGAGGTTTGATTTAAATCAGTGAACAGCCCGATGACATTCATTTAATGAACCATTACAAATCAGTAATAATTGCCAGATCTAGCTTCTGACTATTTTTCTAGAGGGAGTTTTTGTAATAGTTCGGTTAAACGGGGGTAATCAGTAAGATATAAATAGCCAACTAGGGTTTCTAGACTAGTTGCCTGTTGATAAATTTCGGGATTGAGTCGTTTATGACGACAATGGGCAGAGTTACGACCTCTGCGAACAATTTCTAATTCATTACTCCTCAAGTAAGGAGTTAACATTCGCAAATGTATCGCTTGTGTTTCTGCCCTTACCTGATCCACTACGGAACGATGGTAGTTTTCCAGTCGTTGTTGTGGCCACAGAAAAAACATTCTAACATATAATTCATAAATTGCATCCCCTAAATAAGCTAAAGCGGAAGGAGATATCTGTTTTATTTGTTCTGGGGATATTTGCTGGAGCAGTTGAGTCGCATTTACCAACCATGGGTTAATGTCTGATGAATCTTGGTCGCTAGTTTCATCTTCTTCATGTTGGGTTGTTTCCTCCTTCGACTTCACAGATTAATCATTCCTTAAAAAAGCACTACATCGGGAGATAATTTTTGTCAACATTACTTTGATGGCCAAGGTAATGTTCGCATACTGAGCAGATTATAAATTAGTAATGTTGGGTTTGGTCTTCGTTCTACCCAACCTACAATTTTTTTAAATTTTACATTAAATTAATTAACACACTAAGAAATAGATTTTTGCTCTGTAAAAATTAAGCTATCCTTTAATATTGGATAGCCTAATTTAGATTTTCCACTCAAATAATCAAGATGCCTTGAGATTTGCTAAGGCCTCGTCAACTGACACTTGTAGAGAAAGAAACTTTTCTAAACGAACAAGCTTAACTGTTTGGGTAACGCGGGCATTAGTAACAATTTGCAGAGTGCCTTGGGCGGTTTTAGCTTGCTTCGCAAGCTGTACCAGCGCACCTAAGCCAGAACTATCAACAAAGTCTATTTGTGAAAGATCCAAAATGATGTTTTTTGGACCTTCCTCAATTTTACTACCGAGTGTCTTCCGAAATGTTGGCTCAGAGAAAGCGTCTAATAAGCCTGTGAGGCGGAATAGCTGACAGTTATCCCGGAGTTCGCGTGTACCTCTGAGGCTCACGGTTAGATTTAGTGGTTCAGCTATAATTTCCTCCTCGTTCTTTTTACTAAAAGTAAACGTTCTAGTATAGATGGTTTGTGGGCAATTTGTCTATGGCTAAGGATTTGAGATTTGAGATTTGAGATTTGAGATTTGAGATTTGAGATTTTTTTGGGGTTATGCCTTACCTCTGCTGGAATTCTATCCCTAATCTAAAATATCAAAGTCTTGTGGTTTTAGCCGCGAGTTGAATCTAAAATCGGTAATCCAAAATCCAAAATTTATTGACGTGCTGCTTGCATTTCTAGCACAAACTGTTCAAACAGGTAATCAGCATCATGGGGGCCAGGACTGGCCTCTGGGTGATACTGAACAGAAAACACAGGTAGGGTCTTGTGTCGCACTCCGGCTACTGTTAAATCGTTGAGGTTTAAATGGCTGACTTCAACGGTTGTAGTTGGTAGGGAGTCTGGGTCAAGGGCAAAACTGTGATTTTGGCTGGTAATTTCTACTCGCTTTTGTAGTCCCGCAGGTTGATTTAAACCCCGATGTCCAAATTTTAGTTTAAAGGTTTCTGCTCCGAGTGCGTGACCTAAAATTTGGTGTCCCATACAAATGCCAAACATGGGTTTTTGGCTGTCTAGTAAGGCTTTGGTGGTGTTGATACCTTCTGTGACGGCGGCCGGGTCTCCTGGTCCGTTGGAGAGAAAAATACCATCTGGATTGTATTTGAGAATTTCTTCTGGTTGTGTATCGGCAGGAACAACTATGACGCGACAGCCATAACTGGCTAGACGACGGAGGATATTCCGCTTCACACCAAAGTCTAAGGCAACAACGGTGAAGGTTTCCCTAATTTTAGCTACGGCTTGAGGGTTAAATTCCCAAGGGGCTGTTGTGGCTTCTTGCCATTCATAAACGGCTTTTGTGGTTACTGTTTTGACTAAGTTTAAACCTGTCATGTTGGGAGCAGCTTGTACCATTTCTAACAATTCTGTTTCATCGAGAATTGCTGTGGAAATACCACCATTCATCGCTCCACACATCCGAATTTTCCGAGTTAGCGACCGGGTATCTATGCCGTAAATGCCTGGTATTTGGTGCTTTTGCAGGTATTTGGGTAGAGATTGGGTGGAACGCCAGTTACTCGGTTTGTGACAAATATTCCGGGCGATCGCTCCCTGAACATGGGGTTTATTAGATTCTTCGTCTTCATTATTAATACCAGTGTTACCTAATTCTGGATAAGTAAAAATAACGATTTGTCCACAGTAACTAGGATCGGTTAACACTTCTTGATATCCGGTCATACCAGTGTTAAATACTATTTCTCCAATGGCGGTCCGGGTAGCACCGAAGGACCAACCGCGATAAGTGGAGCCGTCTGCTAGGACTAATAGAGCCGGAATTGTTTCTGATAGAGGCATAGATAATTGGATAATGGGTAAAAGTTTTTTGAATTTTGAATTGATTTCTTTTCCAGTCTCTCACTGCGACTGTTTATTATCCCATGAGTTCGGGGTTTTAGATAATCTTAAAAATTGCAATGATTAAACGGCCAAGCATTTTTAATTTGGTGGCGGGGTTAAACTTGGTAAGAGCAGCCAGGGCGGTTAAAATATCCATTATGCTTCAATACTCTTTTTCTCGTCTAGCTTTCATTTCTTGTTCGGTTAGTTTAGCGTTTCTAACTGCTGCTTGCAATCAAGAACAGCAGAAAATAACCATGGATGGATCTAAGTCATCTTTGGCTACTGGGAGTTTGGCCTCAATTCATTCTCCTAGTCAGTTTAAACAACCTTTGATTAGTCCCACGTCAAACCCGCTAGAATCTTCTCCAACTCAATTAAGCACTTTGGAAATGGCTCTTGATAAAGCTGCTGGTGCTAAAAGTATCAGCCAATCTGCTGTATCTGTAGATGATTGGAATTTGGTAATTAGTCTGTTTCAAGATGCGATCGCTCTCATGAAAAAGATTAAGCGTGATAGTGGCAATTTCGCTTTTGCTCAAAGTCAAATTGTTAAATATCGTCGTGAAATTGCTTATGCTCGTCAACAAGCTAAACTAACAAATTTAACATCTTCCGTTACCCAGCCCCAACCAGTGATCATTGATGTTCCCAAACCACAAAATACTATTGAAAGCTCAAACGGATCTTTAGAAATGCTATCCGGCCAAAATGAGGTATTTATTGCCCCAATTAAGCGGCGAATTGGTGGTACACCAATTATTGAAGTTACTTTCAATGGTACACAGCGATTTGAAATGATTGTAGATACAGGTGCGAGTGGAACTGTAATTACTCAGAAGATAGCAGCAGCTTTAGGTGTAGTACCAACGGGGAAAGCTAAGGCTAATACAGCTAGTGCTAAAGCTGTGGAGTTTCCCATTGGCTACCTTGACTCTATGGAAGCAGGGGGGATGACGGTAAATAAAGTTTCAGTAGCGATCGCTGGTACGGAATTAGAAACGGGACTTTTAGGACATGACTTTTTCGGTAATTACGATATAACTATCAAGCGTAATGTGGTGGAATTTCGCCCTCAAACCCACTTAGAAGTTAATCCCCCAGGAATTGAATTAACTGTTCCAACTTTGTCCAGGGACTACCGCTTTGTAAAATTTCCTTAGCTAGAGTCAC
>OMJF01000280.1 GCA_900299285.1 Anabaena sp. 54
ATTTTAAAAGACAAAAAATAGTGATCTTTTGGTAATTTTATCAACAAAAGATCACTTTTCTTTTCTTTTTTACCTCCGAGAATGAAAACGCCCTGCTATAAGGAGAGGGGTTGGGGGTGAGTTTCAACGAAAATGAAGATAATTTTATGTATGTGCAGCAAATTTTAACAGCTTTTGCTGAGGGTTTTTATGATCAAAATGATGTTAATAAAATTCCCCCAAATTTAGCAAGTTATTATCAACAACATTGGCAAAAAATGCAAGGTGAAGGTTTATCTGATATTGCTGTTAATGTGTTACGGGTTTTGACTACTGAAGAAATGCAACCAATATCAACCGCAGCTATTAGTCAAATGATTAATGCTGATGTTTTTGATGTAGCGGAAATTATGGAAACTTGGTTAGAATTTCTGCAAGAAACACGGGAGGATAAACAAACTAAATATCAATTATATCATCACAGTTTCCGGTTATATCTTCATGATTATAGCACTTTGCCTAATGGTTAAATACAACAATTAAAAGAATAATTTAAAATGCACCAAGTCCTAGCGATTAGAAATCGCGGAACTATAGGATGAAATACAATCGAGGGCGGGGAAACCCCACCCCTACAGGTTTTCCAATTTAATCACTGGATCTCAATTTGCTGTAATCTCAAATTACTAAACCTGACATTCTGAAGTTTTTTGATAATCGGGAGTAGCATCAGGATAAAAGGTACGAATAGCGCCTTTTTTAGTAACAAAGATATTTGCAAATGTTTTGCCGTTATCAGTCACACGCAGTAAACAAGCTTTAGGTGTTGGTTCTAAGCTGGGGTTATTTTTGTATGCTTTAGCGGCAATTGTTAAAATCTCTTCGGCATTGAGAGTGTAACCATACCCTTTAAATGGATCACTAACAGTGCGATCGCCCAATTTCATTCTAACACCAAAGGAATAAATAGCTCCCGGATCAACTTCCGATTTACTCACAGATTTGGGTAAAATTCCCGCAAGACCTCGATTTTGTAAATCTAAATAACGTCCAGCATAATGTAAACCACCAATTTTAGTTTCTGCTGGTTCACCACAAAAAACATGATCAAATCCTTCAGCATTAAACCAAAGATTTGTTAAATCTTCCAGAAATTCTGTGTCAGAAGTTCTACTCGGAAAAATATAACCACCAACATTATTTTTAATATTGCTGAGAACATTTGGAAAACTATTCAGCATGGCTTGGAAATTAGCAGGAGTAACTACTGTTCCCAATTTTCCACACAATTTATTAACTGCTCGATCAAACTCATTTAGCAAAGGAGGAGGAGGAGTTAAATCTTGTACACCACCAACTTTAACGGTTACAGGATTATTAATATTATCAAAGAAAGGTAAGAACTCCTCTGCAATTGCCAAATTAGGACTCGATAGAGTAGTTACAAAAAACAGTCCTATAGCTAAGGTTAAGCACAGAAATTTATTCAACTTAGTACCAATTTGATAATTGATAGTTCTACTCAACAGGTTTAATCTCATGGGAATCTCACTAGATTTACGTATGACTGTGAATACTTCTCAAACTACTATTACATTATTAATTGTGTCAATTGTTCTTTAACGATTCTTAACATATCTGGCTAATTAAAATCCATCATATCTCCAAATTCTCCCATGATTTTTTCCAGTAGTTCTTCCATCATATCCTTCTGATTAGAACGGAGACTTTCTGGACCTGCGAGAAATTCTTTAATGGTTATTTTCTGCTCTTTAAAATTCCAAACAAAATCACGAATCTCTGTAATTATCTTAGTTTGAGCTTCCATGGTTTCCAGCATTAATTCAATACAATCAACCCCTTGTTTAGCTGCTTTTTTGTAGTCAGCAACCATTGTTCCTTCGGGGGTATTTTTTGCTAACCGAAGTTCCTGTTTCAATTTCTCATATTGATTTTTAAGAATTTGATTTTGTTGTTCTATGGTTTTACATTTACGAGTTAAATCATCTTCGCTATTATTATCAATAATTTCTCCTACTTCATATTTCCGTTCAATTTCTAAAAGTCTTGCTAAATCCCCTTCTTGATAAGCTTTATTAATTTCTTTCATGATTTCTGTATGAGTCACTTGGGTTTCATTATCTTTAACCTTATCAGGATGAAAAATTTCTGCTAACCGCAAAAATATCTGTCGCACTTTTCTAGATTCATCTGTTTTACCCACAGGGGATTCTGAATCTCTTTCTGCTTGCCAATATTGACGACTTTGATGATTTTCTTGAAAGTTATCATTTTCAGATAATTCCTCTAATTCTTGCTCTTCTTGAGTGGCTTTATAACTAATAATTCCGCCCATTTGCAGACTTCTGTACAAAGATTGTATCCTTTTCTGAGTTTGTTTTCCCAGTTTTCTTGTAGTTAAAATTTCGAGAAATAAAGCATGAATTTCCTCATCTAATTCTGCCATTTTTTTTATATTGGGACTGGCTTTATGAAATACCTCTTTCGCTAAAGAACGCATTTTTTCAACAAAGTTATTTAATTCTGCGCGCTTTTTTTTAATCTGCTTTAATAGAAATTGGTGTTCTTTCTCTAAACCCTCTAACTCAAGATGTAAGTCAGATAGTGCTAGGGGAGTTACTGTAGTTGAGGATGCTGTTTTTGTTTTGCGTGGCATGGCAGATACAATTAAGCTTAGGGTTGATAAAAGAAATATATTTATTATTTTAAGTTATTCTTACAATAATCAGGGTTTTCAGGTTTTAAATTTAGTTTTATCCTTAGTTCTCGACAATAACAGGCATTTTGCCAATCTTTTGCTGATTTAATTTGTTCAGGAGTTAGGTTTTTAGCTCCAATAAAATCAGCACATTTGTATTTTTCTGATTGTGTTGATTCATCAAAAATATCACCACACATTATAGCATCTTTGAGAATTGTTTTTTTTAGATCCGCTCCTTGAAATTTTGCGCCTGGAAGTTCTGCTTCCTCTAGATTAGCTAAGTAAAGACGGGCGTTTTGAAATTGAGCTTCTTTAAGGTCTGCTTTTGCAAAATTAGCATCAATTAGATTAGTTTCTCGCAAGTCTATTTCAGATAGACGAGCTTTATAAAAGCTTGCTTGATAAAGGTTAGCTTTTCTCAGACTGCTACATTTATTTTCTTCACACTCTAATAGTGAATTTTTAAAACTTGTGTAAGCAAGCTCTCCCTTCTCTAATTTAATTCCACTTAAATCCGCTTCATCAACAACTAAATTCCATAATTTAACACCATCTTTATTCAATTCCTGTAAAGCTTCAATTCTACCACCACTAGCTTTTTGTTTACTAGCAGAGTTAATAATTGACCAAGCTTGATAATGGTCTTGTTGTTGTCTTTTTGGTGCTTCTTGAAAGTATTTAAACAAAGTAATTGCTAAACTGATTAATACTCCCTTTTCTAATGATGTCAATAATACGGTTTTTAGTAATCCTAGTTTGATCTTTGTAGGAAAATTTAAAAACCAATTTACCCATTCTATTAATGACCACCATGTTTTTGGATATTGGGGAATATGTTCTTTATTTTGAAGATATGTTTCATATAAACGACGATAACTTTCAGCAGATAAACCAGATTTTTCTGCCTCTTTTTCTAACAATGCAAAGTGATATTCACGAGTTAAAGGATCAGAAATTTCTGTAATAATCAAAAATTTTTCTCGCAGTTCCTTAACTTCTACTATTTCTTGCAAATGTAAATGTTTGTCCACTTGAGAACTATTCTGTTGTTTAGATTTATCTGTACTCATTGCTAAAATATATCTTCGTAATTTTTTAATAATATGCAAAGATTGTAAATGCTAAGAGAGACATTTTATCAAAACGTCTCTACATTCTGTTTCTATCAGGTGTCAATTGATTATCCAAAAATTTCTCTGCATTTTTGACAAGCTTCAGCTTGCCCAAGCCTTCGGCAAATATTATCACATTGCCTTTTTAAAGCGGCAACTACTATATCTGAAAATTCTAAATTTGAAGGTGCAGTAAAAGTAGCTAACGTTAAAGTTGGACTACTTGTCTGTGGTTTGTCAGGAGTAGTGACTTCAAAATTAAATTCGTGGTTACTGATATCTTTTACTATTGTTTTAAATTCATCATCTATATTTTCCCCTCTGAGTAATTGCGATAGAAGTTGAATAGATGCTTCACCTCGTAAGATGGATTGTGTTAACTCTTTTGCCAACTCTTTATCTTCATCATTTAAGTTATCCCATGCGGATGGAAGTAAAACTTTGTCTATCATAAGTGTAAATGTAACTAGAATAAACACAATATACCATAATCAGTATATATTTTTTGTATCAAAATAATAAATTTTTTTAAGCAAAAAAACATAAATCAAGCAAATATATGTGTTCATTTTGATGTTCTTATCAATACCCCATCATGAATGAATCACTTTTGCACAATTACTCAACTCAAACCCCTTCACATTCAGCAATTCCCGCACTTTATGACTTAACAAAGCTTTTAATTCTATTTCACCACCGTTATTTGTATCTGTATTCACTAAAGCAGGATGGGCATAAATTTCTACTAACTTAGCTTCAATTTGCGGTATCAAACTCAGTAAATATTCTTCACTCATGTTACCAGTTTGTAACAATCCATAAACTCTATCAGCAAAGTTAATATGATGAGCTTTTAATAAACCTTCTCCATAGTTTCTTAATTGTCCAAAGACAATAGACCAGATTATTTTAGTGAGTAAATTCCGTCTATCAATTTTAAGATTTTTTGTCAATTCTTCTGAGGGTAAACGAATGAATTTAATCTGAAATTCTGCTGCCAATTCTGTTAAAATATTCAAAATTACAGGATGAACATGAAGGTGTAAATGTCCATCAACATGAGCCAGATTTAAACCAGAATCACGGAATTTTGCTAATTGAGCAGATATTTCTAACCGCAATTCTGCACGGGTAGCTTGATTAAATTGATAGTTTAATCCTGCTTGGGTGGGGTTATGGGAAAAATTACCCTGAGAGTCTACTAAATGGGGAATTTTATCAGGAGGTAAAACAGATTTACCGCAAACTAAAACCAGATGTAAACCAACTGCTAAATGAGGATGATTTTTTGCTAAAGAAATAGCATCTTCTACCGCATTTCCGCTTACCATTAAACTGGTACTAGTTAAAATTCCTTGGGTATGTGCTTGAATAATAGCAGTGTTGACACTATCAGAAAATCCGAAATCATCAGCGTTAATAATTAAATAAGACATTGGTAATAAGTAATTGGGATCAAAAATGTCAGAATCAGGATAACCAGGATTAAAGGATTAACAGGATTAATTAAAAAACCTCAGAAGATATAGCAGTTTCCACTATTATGAAGTACAGATATGAATGATAAAACTTTTGTGGTGCGGGCATCTCGCCCGCCAAAAGTGTACCATGAAATCCGTTATAATTTAATCCTGAACATCCTTAAATCTTATAAATCCTGATTAAGACGATTTACCTAGCTAAAGCTTGAGTTCGACGTTCATTCAAATAACCAAAGAACTCTTTACCTTCCCGCAAACGACGCACTAACATTTGTCTATCTCCTAGCATTTCTCGTACTATGGGAATAATCGCTTTCGGTCGGAAATAAAACTTACGATACATCTTTTCTACCGCGTCTTCAATTTCCCCACTGGAAAGGCTTGGATATTGCAAAGTTGAAGTTTGAATACCGGAATTTGCTACTAAAGATTCATTCGCAAACCAACCATTTTCTCGCGCTTGGTCATACAATTCTGTGCCTGGATAAGGTGCTGCTATAGAAACTTGAATTGTATGGGGACTCAATTCACAAGCAAAGCGAATTGTTTCTTCTACAGTTTCTTTCGTTTCTATCGGTAAGCCAATAATAAATGTCCCATGGACAGTAATACCAAGTTTGTGGCAATTTTTCATAAATTCTCGCGCCACTTCCAACTTAATACCCTTCTTAATATTATTCAGAACTTGTTGATTACCAGATTCAAAACCTACTAATAACAACCTTAAACCATTATCTCGTAAGGTTTTGAGAGTATCATAATCTAAATTTGCTCGAGCATTGCAACTCCAAGTTAAATTCAGTCGCTTCAGATGTTGACTAATTGCGATCGCTCGATGTTTGTCAATGGTAAATGTATCATCATCAAACATATATTCCCGCACACTGTCCCCAAACAATTCCTTAGCTTCGGCCATTTCTCTACCTACAGCATCCGGGCTTTTATGACGGTATAAATGTCCGCCAATGGTTTGCGGCCACAAACAAAAAGAGCATTTAGCCGGACAACCCCGCCCAGTATAAAAAGATATGTAAGGATGTTGCAAATAGCCAATGAAATATTTGCTAATATCCAAATCACGGGCGTAAACTGGCAATACACTAGGCATAGCATCCCAGTCATGAATTAAAGCACGCTCCTCCGTGTGGTGAATATTACCCAACTTATCCCGATAACTCAAACCCTTGATTTCATCCCAAGGTTTCCCCTCTGCTAATTCCTTACAAGTATAATCAAACTCATTGCGACAGACAAAATCAATGACCGGATTTTCCTGTAAAGTTTCCCCTGGTAAAACCGCAACGTGCGCCCCCACAAAGCCAACTTGTACATTGGGGTTTTGCTGTTTGATAGCTTCAGCACACTTAACATCATTCGCCAAAGAAGGCGTACTGGTGTGCATAATTACCAATTCGTAATCTTTGGCAATTTTCAGCACATCATCCACCGTTTGCCCATGGGGAGGTGCATCAACTAACCTACTACCAGGCACTAAAGCCGCTGGTTGTGCTAACCAAGTGGGATACCAAAAAGAGGTAATTTCCCGTTTTGCTTGATAACGCGCACCCGCACCACCATCAAAACCATCAAAGGAAGGTGGACTCAAAAACAAAGTAGTTTTCATGAATATCTCTCACACACAAGTTTTTATTTGAGTAAATTGATAATTTTTACCTAACTAGCCTTAGCATTTACACCCATCAAATTTTCAATCAGTGAAACAACATCACTACGACTGAGTTTTTCCTTGCCATTTGCTAAAGCATCAAGAGTACCATGGGCTAAAGCCAAGGGAATTTGGCAAAATTGTAAAGCCGGTCCTTTTGGCAGAGACTTCGTATAAGCATCTGCTAAAATCAAATTCCGACGAGCATATTTTTGGAGATTGTCATTATTCCAACCCACCGGGAAAAAATTTACTCCACGAGTTAAATCCTCATGACTGTTTCGCAAAATATTGACTGCTTGTAAACCCCTCCCAAAGCCTATGGCTTGAGTACGGTTGCTTTTAGTTCCATCATACCAGTTCCATAAATCAGACAATAACAAACCCACGGCACCAGATACACTAAATGTATAGCTGTCTAAGTCCGCTTCTGTTTTTATTTGCCAATTTTTTTCCGACCAATAAGCCATTCTATCAGCCATTGCGGCCGTTGCATCCCAAATCCGTGGAGCAATACTTTCTGGTGCTAATATTGACCATTCTCTAATACGTAAACTGACTTCTTCTAAAGAATTTTCCTGTCCCTGAAACACTACAGAAAAGGCATCAAGCGGAAAACCGTCTACCCCAGATTGTAATGTCAGGCTAATATTTTGTAACAAGCGTTTTTTAGTCTCGTTATCCAAAATTGGATCATCTTCAATTTGATCAAGGGCCCGCATACACAGATATGCTGAGGCCACTGCTTCTTGTAATCCTGACGGTAAAATACTAATTGGGATATAAAAAGTTCTACTAGTCTCTTTGAGGATTTGCAACGCATCTTCACGTAAATCCATTTTGTTCACTCCTTGATTTTCACACCACACACGATTTTTGATTTTTCTTTGATTTTTCAATGATACTGGATTTAGTTTTTACTAAACCGTAAAAACCATAAATATCCTAGTATTTAATCTAGGAATTAATAGTTTATCGTGTCTTAGTTAACACGAGTCTCAAGTTTATCAAAGTTTAGTCTAGTATATAAGGTTTTGGTGACAAGAATTTCTGTTACAGGAGTAGATATCGGCAACTCTAATTTCTGAGTATTAAAGTAAAATATTGCCATTTAAGCATAAGTAAAATTACTGTTAATACCCAGAAAAATCTTCGACATATTGGATAAATTTACTATCACAAATCTACGTATCTTAACTTATTATTCAAATAACAAGCTTACATAAATACCATCGGAATCTTAATTTTTTGTAAAAACAGCCCACATATCTACTTTCCACTTGCAGCCCCAATGATTCCCTGCTATATATAAAATATTTAATAAATAGTAAATTTTTCCCAAAAGCGTGCATTTTGTGTAAAATAAATGCAGGTAAATTGCCAAATGTTTATGTACTTGCTAAAAATTTTCTAAAATCTACCTGATAATTGTTAATTTGACTAGAGCAGTGTCAATAAATTAGCCAGGATTGCACTAGTTTCAACTCACCCGTAACATCGCTATCATAATATTTAGAGGTATAAATGCAGTTTAATCATCTTAACAAAAAAACAAACGAATACAAAGAACTTAAAGAAAAACCTCAAAGACATTTTCCAACCGCTAAAGGCATTATTAAAGGTAAAGAATCTAACCCAGCCAATAATACTACATTAAATGATGATGATAATCGTGGTCGCGTAGCAATTTTCATTGATGGATTAAATCTATTTCAGACTGCGTTACAATTGGGAATTGAAATTGACTATGTAAAATTGCTTTGTAGTTTAACTAAAACTTCCCGGTTATTACGGGCATTCTTCTATACGAAATTGGATATTAGCAACGAAAGGCAACAGGGATTTCTATTATGGATGCGTCGGAATGGCTATCGTGTAGTTACTAAAGATATGAGTGTAGTTGTAGATAATTACAAAAAACCAAATCTGAATGTGGAAATTGCTGTTGATATGATTACTTTAGCACCGTATTATGATACGGCCATCTTGGTCAGTGGGGACGGAGATCTATCCTATGCTGTGAATGCAGTTAGCAATATGGGAGCTAGAGTAGAAGTAATTAGTTTACAAACAACAACTAGTGACTATCTTATTGATGTAGCTGATGAATTTACCGACTTTGACAGTATTAAACAACTTGTTAAAAAGGATTCATTTTTGTATCAATTGTAGTGATCGAACTTCTTTTAATTACCCTTTTAATTAGCAGTTTTAAATTCCCAATTTAAATTCCCAATTTAAATTCCCAATTTAAATTCCCAATACATAACTTTTTCTCACACCAATCAAGTATTTGTGAATTATCGTTTCTAAGTAATCAGAAATTTATTATACTAATATCGAATTTTTGAACTGGAGAGTATGTAATTTTTCATTTTATTTGCCACTTTTTTAATATTTATGCTATACCAGTTTAGAAACGGCTAATTAACATTGATAAGTATAATAACTATACTCTAAAATTCAGCTTTAAATTAAGCATGATTGATGTATTTTTAGCATTCACTCAAAATATATCTGAAATAGATATATTTGTGAGAACTTATATTATTAAAGGAGTAAGTGCTGTGAATCAAATCCAGTTGACTTTAGTGATTAGCTATTTGCTAATGACTGCATATTTTTTTACTAATTGGTTAATTTTTTCACTTCGTCACCCTACATCTTCTCCAGAGGATAAATTTTTATCCTTTATCATGTTTATCATTACCACTATCTTCTGGCCTGTAGCTATAATTGTCTCTTGTTTAGAAGTAGTTAAAAAAGGCAAATTAGAATTTACTATTCTATTTCCTGTACTTTTAGCAATATTTGCTTTTGGTATTTCCTACTATTTAAGTTCAGTACATGAAAATTGGCTGTGTTCTCATGATTTATTTTGTCATATTTAAATACTCAGCAGCAACAATCTAGGAATTTGAATTTTAGAACCGATTCCCCCAATAGGCGTTCTCACATTTCTCTTTCAGCTAGATTTTGACTAAAATTACCAACTTAAAATTTTCAGTGTGTCAAAACTATGGTTAATTAATTATGGATGTCACCACTTAAACCATAGGAGATTGACAACCAATGGTTAATTCTAGTCTTATTGCTACACTGTATGTAAATCCTGCCACAGGAAATGATAGTAATACTGGTTCTCGTCTCAAACCCTTGAAAAGTATTACCTGCGCCCTAAAACAGGTAAAAACATCAACAATTATTCAGTTGGCCAATGGAACTTATGGAACAGCAAATGGAGAGGTATTTCCCCTAGTCATTCCACCGGGGGTATTAGTAGTGGGGAATGAAGCCAATAAAGGTCAGGAAATGATCATTTCTGGTAGTGGGGAATATCAAAGCTCTAGTTTCGGGTTACAGAATATCACTTTACTATTAAGAGGTGATGCCAGTCTCTTAGGTGTAACCGTGATTAATACCATAGCCAAAGGTACTGGTGTTTGGATTGAATCATCAGTTCCTACAGTAGCCAATAGTACATTTAAGAACTGTGCTAGAGAAGGAATCTTTACTACTGGCAATGCTAAACCGGGCATTATTGATAATTTATTTATTAATAATCAATTTAGTGGGTTAGTCATGGCTAGGAATAGTAAAGGGGAAGTGCTGCGAAATGTATTTCAAAACAACGGTTTAGGTATAGCCATTAGTGACTTTGCAGCCCCTTTAGTGGCAAATAATCAACTTTCAGCAAATGGGACAGCGATCGCCCTTGCTCGTGATGCTAGACCCGTATTAAGACGAAATCTGATTGCCAGTAATACCCAAGTAGGTTTGTTAGTCAATGGTAATGCCGTTCCCGATTTAGGAAATCCCCAAGATCCTGCTGACAACATTTTTCGGGAACAGGGGAAATTCGATTTACAAAATGTTACAAATCAAAAAATCATCTCCGTTGGTAATCAGTTAAATCCTGCCCGGGTGATGGGATCAATAGACTTCATCACTGCTACTGTTAATACCCCCAGTCAAATAGGAGTTAGTAGCAGATTTGCTGATTTAGAAGGACATTGGTCCGTTGCTTTTGTGGAGTCCTTGGTTAGCAAAGGTTTTATCAGCGGGTTTCCCGACGGGACTTTCCAACCAGCCACACCAATTACCCGCGCTCAATATGCGGCTGTGATCACTAAGACATTCCAACTTCCTGAGAGTAACCAACTAGATAGATTCAAAGATGTCAAATCGAACTTTTGGGCGGCTAAAGCTATAGCTAGTGCTGCTGAGAACGGCTTTTTAACAGGGTTTCCCAATGGCACATTTCGACCAGAAAATAATTTAACAAAAATTCAAGCTTTAGTCTCCATTGTCAACGGTTTAAAATTGAGTGGTGGTAATTCTAACATCTTAATGGCATACCGCGATCGCGCCCAAATCCCCAGTTATGCCACCAAGGCTGCTACCGTAGCCACTAAAAAATTATTAGTAGTGAATTATCCCCAACTAGATCAATTAGAACCGCTGCGGGAAATTACCCGCGCGGAAGTGGCTGCTCTAATTTACCAGGCATTGGTGGCCATAGGACAAGAAAATCCCCTCCCATGTTCCTATATTGTCAAACCAGAGACAGAGATTCCTTCCTACTGTGATATTGTCGGACATTGGGCAGAACCATTTATTCGTGCATTAGTTAGTATGAACTTAACTCAAGGTTTTGCTGATGGGACATACCAACCAGATGAAGGGATGACCCGCGCCCAATACACGGCTTTAATTGCTGCTGCTTTTAACCCCAGTGCTAAACGGCCTAGTCCTGAATTTACCGATATACCCAAGGATTTTTGGGCGGCTAAAGCTATTGAAATAGCAGCTAGAGGGGGTTTTGTGGGGGGATTTAGCGATCGCACCTTCCGTCCCCAGCAAAAGGTTCAACGGCTACAAATCATTGTCTCCTTGGTCAACGGACTGGGACTCTCAGCCACTAATCAAAAGACCTTAATCTACAAAGACCAGAATAAAATTCCTGAATATGCCCAAACAGCAGTTACTATTGCTACCCAGCAAAAAATTATTGTTAATTATCCAGATCCTAATTTGCTTGCACCCACTAGGGAAGCCACCCGTGCTGAAGTGGCAGTCATGGTCTATCAGGCATTAGTAGCTAGTCAACGGACGAAAATTATTAATTCACCTTATATTGTTTTGCAGATCAGCAATTGATCAGTAGAATAGAAAACACTGCCTATCAAGCCGCTGGTGAAAAACCACTCATGTAGCTAAAAGTACGCTAGGCTAGATGCGATGGGTGAACTGTTTATACCTATTGCCTGCAATTTATAGCCCATGTTAACAACATCCCCTGTTACTCAAACCTTTGCCGCTCCTGCCGAATTAGCCGCTAAATTATTAACTCACTATGGCTTTGATCTGAATGGATATAATGCTAGTGAGTTAATTAACAGTTGGCAAGTAGAATATCCCGTTCATTGGTTACACCTGGCGGTAATCGAAGCTTTGTATCAAGGTCGTTATAAAGCTATATCTGTACAGCAGATATTGACCTTTTGGCGGCGCAAGGGAGAGACAACATACCATTTTAACATGGAATTTGAGCGCATGATTTGTGGCAAATTCCCTGAACGCCTCACCTGCCCCTCTTTATCAGTTTTACCACCTGCTAAACAGGAAATCAGGACTGAACAATATCAACATCCTCAATTTCCTCAATTATTACCAGCTAAGGTCAGTTATAATCACCAAATAAATCATAATTTACTGCCAGCAGCAGAAAACTGGAATGCTGAGACAGAAAATACACAAGTCAGTCAACTAGAAATTATTGAGGACATTTCACCTCAACCCGTACAACAGTTACCTCCACCAACAGCCAATCATCCCCCTATTGGACAGTTTACTCCCCAAAAGAGCGATCGCACCGAATCCTTGACTTCCAAACTCAAAGCCCTGACAGGTGACAACTTGGGATTGGCATTTTAGTTTGTTGTCTATTTTTACCCATTAGCGATTAATTTACTTCCCAAGTTCAATAACTGCTTTTAAACTTTTGCTACAATTGCTATACAATCAATTTTTATACTATTAATTTATAGTAGTATATCCACTATATCCACAATGTTATTTGTACCTTAACAAAACAATTAATCATCAAATATATGAATAATGAAGTCGCTGTCATGGTTCCAGACCACAGCTATACGCAGCAAACTGTTTATCGTATTTTAGACGCTAATTTAGATCGCGCTCGTGAGGGTTTGCGAATCATTGAAGAATGGTGTCGCTTTGGTTTAAATAATTCCCAATTATCTAGTATATGTAAACACCTACGTCAAGAATTGGGTACTTGGCATACGGCGGAAATACGGGCAGCACGAGATACACTTGGAGATCCGGGAACTGATTTAAGCCACCCCCAAGAGGAAGAAAGGGCTGATATTACATCTCTACTACAGGCTAATTTTTGCCGTGTGCAAGAAGCACTCAGAGTCTTGGAGGAATATGGTAAGCTTTATCACTCTCAAAAGGATATGCAAATGGGAACGGCCTGTAAGCAAATGCGTTATCAGGTTTATACCCTGGAAAGTAATTTGATGGGTTATCAGCGTCATCGTTTATTATGGCGATCGCATTTATACCTGGTAACATCTCCTACAGATAACTTATTGGCGATTGTGGAAGCGTCTCTTCAAGGTGGATTAACTCTGTTACAATATCGAGAAAAGACCGCTGATGATTCAGTGCGTTTAGAACGGGCTATAAAATTACGGGAGTTATGTCACCATTACGGAGCTTTATTCATTATTAATGATCGGGTGGATTTAGCATTGGCCGTAGATGCTGATGGTGTACATTTGGGACAACAGGATATACCCATTGCTGTGGCTCGTCAATTACTGGGAAATCAGCGCATTATCGGCCGCTCTACCACAAATCCGCAAGAAATGCAAGGGGCAATTACCCAAGGTGCAGATTATATTGGTGTCGGACCTGTGTATGAAACACCAACTAAAGCAGGTAAAGCCGCAGCGGGTTTAGAATATGTGAAGTATGTTTCCCAAAATTGTCAAATTCCTTGGTTTGCAATTGGGGGCATAGATGGAGGTAATCTGAATGATGTCATGAATGCGGGAGCGCAGCGGGTAGCGGTAGTGCGATCGCTCATGCAATCTGATCAACCCACATTAGCAACGCAGTATTTTCTCTCTCAACTTCATAGATTTCAATAAAAACGGTTTTATGTCTAATCAAATTAGCCTCCAAGTCAATGGAGAAACTCGCAATTGTTTATCCCCAACCCCTTTACTAGAATTACTTCAACAACTAGGTTTTAATCCTCGTTTAGTTGCGGTAGAATACAACGGTGAAATATTACATCGTCAATTTTGGTCGGAAACGGAAATTAAAAATGGTGATTGTTTGGAAATAGTCACCATAGTTGGTGGTGGTTAATTCAACAAACAAGAACAAGAAGATTCAGGAGTATATAACCAACGATGATAGTTTTTCCGTTGCGCTAATTCCTTACCTTGACGGCCAAGTTTTTCTCGTAATTGTGAATCTCGACACAAACGATTAAAAGTTTGTAAAACCTCATAACCAGAATTAGCATTGACTAATAAACCATTTTCTTCATGATGAACTGCATCTAAAACACTTCCCAAACGAGGAGCAATTACAGGTTTACCAAAATAACCTGCTTCTAAATAAACTAAACCAAAGTTATCTATAATGTCATCATTATGATCATCTGAATTTAACATAGCGAAAATATCACAGGCTGCATAATAACCGGCTAAATCTCGTTCTGGTACATAGCCAGCAAAATGAACCTTGTTAGTAATTCGCAGTCTTTGGGCTTGGGATTTTAGCTGGTTTTCACAATATCCTGTACCGCAAATAATACAATGAACATCAAAACCAATGGTTAGTAACACAGGAATATTATCTATTACCCGATCAAAGTTTTGATATTTAACCAAATTACCAATAGAAAGAATAACAATTGCTGTTTCTGAGATATTGTAAGTTCGACGAATGCGGTTACGTAAATCATCAATATGACTAAGACTCGTAGGAGTACCAAATCTTTCTGGCCTGACTACCGGATTAATTACATGAGTTGGAGTATCTAACCGAAAAGTATTTCTTAAAGAATTGCGAATATGAGAATTATTACAAACAATTCCATCAGCGCGGTTGAGAGTTAATTTTAATAGCCATCTCCATAAAGGATTACTAGCTATAAGAAGTAAATCATGATCATGTAAATAGATAAAAAAGCGAATTGGTAAAATATAACTGAGTAGCAACAAAACCGGAAAATCATAACCATGACACCATTCAATGTAGCGGTAATGATAGCGAAAATATAATTTAATAGCTAGTAAAAAAGCCGCAATAATATTCAAGCCAGATTGGAGAATATTTCCTAAGCAATTATCGCACCAAGCCGGAAAATAAAACCAACGATAAACTGGAAATTGCTGAGATCTATCAAATTTTTTATCTCCAACACAACCACCAGCTAAGACAATTACCCGGTCTGGATCTTGTAAACAACGATTATAGACATATTCGCCAATTACAGCTTCTTGTGGACGGAATATTCGGGAAATAACTAGGATATCTGGATAAGCTGTTTTATCTCTAATTTGTAAACCTAGTTGAGATATATTTTCCATAATTAAGCCTAATAAATTAACTAGAATTAAGGCGTTATCTTGAATTAAATTCATCAAGATTCATTACTTACTGCTTAATAGCAATCTCAATAAATTGCTAAAACTATCTGACTGATAATTTCCAGAGATTAGTGATTACATAAATTGAGAAAATCAACAACAGAAGAGAAATAGAAATATGGATTTTTTAATGCTGAATATTAGCAAAAAAAATGCGATATTAAAATTAGGTATTGACATTTTTGCTAACAATTAAAACTCTCATTTTCCCATCAAAACACAAGAGCGAAATGAATTTATATTATGAAACAGATGGGGGATAAAACTATAAATTTATCACCTATTTTGTGGACAATTATTGTTGAATTTGCTGAAGTTTATCAATACTGGACAAATTATCTGCATAATCAAAGATAGCCTATGATTGATCATTGACACTTCCAAGAAATGACTCAGAAACTACTTGGAGAATTAGGAAATCTAACTATTTACCCTATAATACCCTAAATATTGGCTATTTTTGTGCCATATCGCCAGAAAATATCCAGCAATTTCGTCATTTGTATGATAGCATTTATCGCCAAACAATGATTTAATAACGCCCATTATTTTCATCTTCGTTTTACATGATTTTCCTCAAAATTTAGAGTATCAATTATTGCATTTAACTGCCATATTATGCAATCTAGCATTGCTAGAAAATAGAAATAATTAATTAATTCCAAAGTTTTTTAACAGTGAGGAGATTTCACGGTACGGTTATCAACATCAAAAATCCTCCTTTATTCGCAGCCTAACCAACATAACAAGCGTTAAATTAAAAGTAGTGGTATAGATTGCAATACTTTTCCAGGAAAAGCCAGTGTAAAAGTTGTCATCATCAATGAGTTATGAATAAAAAATTACAAAGATTTCTCAAGCCCCTATTTAAAACCGTCTTTATCCTTAGCTTAGTGCTAACTTTAGTCTTGAGTCATGGCGGTGATGCCCTCGCAGCCCGTTCTGGTGGTAGAATTGGTGGTGGTTCTTTGAGGATGCCTTCTAGCCGTACCTATGCACCCCGTCCCAATATGCCTAGTAGTGGCGGTTACTACGCCCCCTATGGCGGTGGTTTTGGCTTTCCCTTTCTTTTACCCTTGTGGGGTTTTGGGGGTGGTTTTGGTGGGTTGTTTGGGATTTTAATCTTTTTTGCTATGGCGAATTTTTTAGTCCAAACCTTCCGCCGTGTTACCAGTACAGAAACGGAAGAAGTAAGTTATAATAGCAACCCTTCTGTGTCTGTTACCCGGTTACAAGTTGGGTTATTAGCTCAAGCTAAAGATCTACAAACTGAACTAAATCACATTGCGGAAACTGCTGATACTAATAGTCCAGAAGGAAGAAGCGAAATTTTACAAGAGGCTAGTTTAGCCTTACTGCGTCATCCTGAATACTGGGTATATGCGGGTGGTGGAACTCAACAAGCAAAGTTAAATGCTGCTGAATCTCAATTTAATCGTTTGTCTTTAGCTGAACGCAGTAAGTTTAGCGAAGAAACTCTCTCTAATGTGAATAATCAACTAAAAGCTGTTTTGAGTAAAGAAGCTTTATCTCGTGAAGATAACCCCACCCGCTTAATTAGCGAAGGTCCAGGAGAATATATTATCGTCACCTTGTTAGTGGCGACCTTAGGTAAATGTCAAATTTCAGACATTAATAGTGCTGATGATTTGCGTCAAGCTTTACGTCAAATTGGTAGTCTTCCCAGTGAACAACTGTTAGCGATTGAAGTGCTATGGACTCCCCAAGCGCCAGGGGATACATTGACATCAGATGATTTGTTTGCGGAATATCCTGACTTAAAATTAGTGTAATTGGGAGTTTTTCAACACTCATGTAGAGACGTTCAATCAAACTTCTGCTATATAAAACCATTGACATTGCTAGACTTTACTTTCTACTTCAACGGGAGCATGGGAGCAGTTATCCCTGGGTAGACTTTCACGCTTTAGCCAAACGCGATAAATTAATTGCAGCATTCAGATCCCTATCCATCTCAAAACTACAGTTCTCGCAGTGATAAATTCTTTCAGATAGAGAAAGACTATCTTTTCTATGTCCACAGCGAGAACAGGTTTTACTTGATGGATAAAATCTATCAGCAATTATAATTTCACAACCAAATTTTTTAGCCTTATATTCTAGCTGACGCTTAAACTCATGAAACCCACAATCAGCTATTGCTTGGGCTAATTTATGGTTTGATAACATCCCGGAAACATTCAAATCTTCTACTACTATCTTGGCGTGGTTTTTGCATAAGTAAGTAGTAAGTTTATCAAGAGTATCTTTTCTCAGGTTTGCTATTCTTGCATGATGTCTAGCTAGTTTAATTTTAGCTTTATGCTTATTGTTTGAACCTTTAACTTTTCTAGAGTAGATATTAGATAATCTTTGCAGTTTAGCTAAGTTCTGTTTGTAGTGTTTAGGATTAGGAAATATAACACCAGTGCTTAGTGTAGCTAGTTCCTTGACTCCTAAATCAACCCCAACAACAGCATGGTTTTTAATAGTTGGCTGACATTCTTGTTCATAAGAAAAAGCTATGTACCAGCTATCAGCAGTCCTAGAAATAGTAATACTTTTGCAGGTGGTATGAGGTAATCCTTCATAAGTTTTTACCCATCCAATTGTTGGTAGTTTTATTGATGTACCACCTATAGGAATTGGTTTACCACCTGCATCAATTGTAAAACTATCATTTTTTCCTTTCTTCTTAAAGTTAGGATATTTAGACTGTCCTTTAAAGAATCTCTGGAAAGCTTCACCTAAACTATCAAAAGCATAGCTCGTGATTTTCTGACAAATACCCTTTTCTTTAATCCATGTCAATTCAGGTTTTACATGATTATTAAAGAATTTCTTGAGGATGTATTTGTTTGGCTTTAATCCATCTTTGTACAACCAAGCCCAAGTCGCTAAACCCCAATTATAGGTAAACCTTGCTATGCCAGCGTGTTTAGCCATGAATATTTCTTGGGTTTTATTTAACTTGAGTTTTGTTTTGATAGATAAAAGCATTGGCCGATTTCAACACTATATTTCTTTGCTGTCTAAAACTGACATATCTTTACAGGTTTGTCAAGTTGAGTCTACAGGTTTTAATCCCTGGGTAATCAGTAAATCATCTTGAGTATAAAAACGATGCCCCGACAATGTTCTTTTGGCTGGAAGTCTTCCTTCAACATCCCATCTTTGCAAGGTCTTGACTGAAACTCCGATTTTTTTAGCAAATTCATGAGGTTTAAACATAAAATCACCCATAGGTTTGTTGATGAGTGTACAGGTTTGTCTAGTAAATTGTCAACTTAGGACAAGCTCTACATTTTCTCAAACTATTACTCCGTGAGACTCCGAGCCTCTAGGTGAGACAAATTCATTTAGGAAACTCTCCTTCTCGCACTTCCACAGCGTAATCTTGTACAGCCTTGGTAATTGTTTCTCGCAAGTTTGTATAAACTTTGGCAAATGGCGGTTGTTTTTCCGAAAGTCCCAAAATGTCAGAAGTGACTAATACTTGACCATCACAGCCAGAACCTGCACCAATACCGATAGTGGGAATACAGAGTTCTTGGGTGATTTGTAGTGCTAGTTTGGTGGGAATATGTTCTAACACTATAGCAAAAACACCGGCCTTTTCCAGAGCGATCGCTTCATTGAAAATTCTCTCTCCTGCTTCCTGGGTTTTTCCCTGTTGTCCTAACCCTAATTGATGAATTGATTGAGGTGTTAAACCGACATGACCCATAACGGGAATACCCGCTTCAACTAGTCGAGTAATAGCAGAGACCATTGCGGGATAGCCACCTTCTAATTTTACCGCTTGCGCTCCTGTTTCTTTTAAGACTCTACCAGCAGAGTGCATAGCCTGGGAAATAGTTTCTTGATAAGTCAAAAATGGTAAATCTACTACTACTAAAGCATTTTTGACACCACGACGGACCGCTTGAGCGTGATGTATCATTTCATCCAATGTGATTGGTAACGTAGTTTCATAACCCAAGATTACCGCGAGAGAATCACCAACTAAAATCAAGTCTACACCAGATATATCTAAAAGTTGAGCGATCGTATAATCCCAGGCGGTTAAAGCAACAATTGTCCGTCCCTGTTGTTTCCACCGAGTTAATTGTTGAGTAGTAACCGACATAAATAATTGTTTAATTATTAACTCAAGTTGCTAGTTATCTAGTTGAGGCTGGTAATGGGTAATTGGTAATGGGTAATTGGTGCGTAATTTTCTGTTTTCATCCTGTTTATACTTTAATCTTGGATATCCTGATTATGACATTTTCCCTAACTAGCAACTTACATTATTAAATATTACCTAAATATTCCATATTTAAAACATACTGCAAAATAGAGACATCTGCTAACTTTCTTCCTCCGTGTTCTCTGTGCCTCTGCGTTTCGATGAAAAAAATATATGTACTTATGCGTAAAATAGCGAATCCAGCCACAGAGGTTAAAGACCTTGGATGTTAAAGGATACCTTAGATATGCACATTTGTAAAGTAGATTTAACAAAATGTTAAATCTTTCTATAATAGGAAAATCAAATATATTAGTTAACAAAACTTCAGAAATAACTTATTGAATTTTGATCTATTGTGGGGTAAGCTACAAATTCAGTGATGTGCAGTTTTTTCTCCCTTGCTCATCCCATAACTAAATCGGTCTTCCGAGAAAATGCTTCATGACCAATCTTTACCCGCTTGAGGTAGATAGATCAGGAAAAAAGAGAATTGCAGCAAACCAGGTTAATATCTGGAATGTAGTTTTCCGGTAAAATTCCGCAGAAGACCAATAAAAGCCAGTTAATCTTAATTAAATCGGTTGAGTGGGATATGCTTTCCTCAAGATGAAAAGATTTTGTATTGCTGGGACGAAAAACAACAGCGTCAAAAGAGTACGTCTGAACCATGGTAAAAAATAAGTTATGGTAATTCTAGCCATAGCTAAATTTGTGCAGCCGCACTGCCACCATAGAAACTAATCGCCCCAAAATATAAGCAAAACTTATGATCTTATTAAGAATGAATAAAGAGTAAGAATGAGAAGAAGTTGCACATAACGTGATTTGATAGTAATAAAGAAAGACTTCTTGGAAGAAAAATATGTCTTACGCGCAAACTAAGACTCAGGCTAAGTCTGGGTATCAAGCTGGGGTTAAAGATTACAGACTAACTTATTACACACCGGATTACACACCTAAAGATACAGATTTACTAGCAGCATTTCGGATGACTCCCCAACCTGGAGTTCCCCCCGAAGAAGCGGGTGCGGCTGTAGCTGCTGAGTCTTCTACTGGTACATGGACAACAGTATGGACAGACCTACTCACCGACCTAGATCGCTACAAAGGTCGTTGTTATGACATCGAACCAGTTCCCGGTGAAGACAACCAATACATCTGTTACGTTGCTTATCCTTTGGACTTGTTTGAAGAAGGTTCTATCACCAACGTATTGACATCTATTGTCGGTAACGTATTTGGTTTTAAAGCTTTGCGGGCTTTACGTTTGGAAGACATTCGTTTCCCTGTAGCTTACATCAAGACTTTCCAAGGACCTCCTCACGGTATCCAAGTTGAGCGCGACAAATTGAACAAATATGGTCGTCCTCTGTTAGGTTGTACAATTAAGCCTAAATTAGGTCTTTCCGCTAAGAACTACGGACGCGCAGTTTACGAGTGTTTACGTGGTGGTTTGGACTTCACCAAAGACGATGAAAACATCAACTCTGCTCCTTTCCAAAGATGGCGCGATCGCTTCTTGTTCGTAGCTGAAGCTATTAATAAAGCACAAGCAGAAACTGGGGAAATCAAAGGTCACTACCTCAACGTTACCGCCCCCACCTGCGAAGAAATGTTGAAACGGGCTGAGTACGCTAAAGAACTCAAAATGCCCATTATCATGCACGACTACCTAACCGCAGGTTTCACCGCTAACACCACATTGGCTCGTTGGTGTCGTGATAACGGTATTCTGTTGCACATTCACCGTGCTATGCACGCTGTAATTGACCGTCAGAAAAACCACGGTATCCACTTCCGCGTATTGGCTAAAGCTCTCCGCCTGTCTGGTGGTGATCACATCCACACCGGTACAGTTGTTGGTAAGTTGGAAGGTGAACGCGGTATCACCATGGGCTTCGTTGACCTGTTACGTGAAAACTACGTTGAGCAAGACAAGTCTCGTGGTATTTACTTTACCCAAGACTGGGCTTCTTTACCTGGTGTAATGGCCGTTGCTTCCGGTGGTATCCACGTATGGCATATGCCCGCGTTGGTGGAGATCTTCGGTGATGACTCCGTATTACAATTCGGTGGTGGTACTCTTGGACACCCTTGGGGTAACGCTCCTGGTGCTACAGCTAACCGCGTAGCTTTAGAAGCTTGTATCCAAGCTCGTAACGAAGGACGCAGCATGGCTCGTGAAGGTAACGATATTATCCGCGAAGCTGCTAAGTGGTCTCCTGAGTTGGCTGTTGCTTGCGAACTGTGGAAAGAAATTAAGTTCGAGTTTGAAGCAATGGATACCGTCTGATGATTTAAGATTTGCGATTTTGGATTCATAAACAATCCAAAATCTAATAATCTCAAGGGCTGGGTCAAGTATGGATTTAAAGCAAATTGCGAAAGACACAGCCAAAACTCTCCAAAGCTACCTGACTTATCAGGCGCTCAGGACTGTATTGGCGCAGCTAGGCGAAACAAATCCACCTTTAGCACATTGGTTGCAAAACTTCTCGGCTGGAAAAATCCAAGACGGAGAGGTTTATATTGAGGAACTGTTTTTAGAAAAGTCAGATTTGGCTTTGCGAATTATGACTGTCAGGGAACACATAGCGGCAGAAGTGACAGAGTTCTTACCAGAAATGGTGATCACTGGTATTAAGCAGGCCAATATGGAACAGCGTCGCCAGCATCTAGAACGTATTACCCAACTAAATTTATCAGATTCCAGCCCAAAAACACCAAAGACAGATAATATCTGAATTCTAATTTAGATAATTTAGATAATTTATCTAATTAGTCTTAGTTATTCAGTTTTGGATTTGCGATTTTGGACTTTAGATTGACAATTTTTACCTCCTCAAAGACGGGGACTCGTAGCAAATTTTTTTAATCTAAGATCTAAAATCTAAAGTCTAAAATTCCCAGTCAACCAAGTAATAAAAAATCTCCCCCACTTATCAAAGGTTATGCAAACTTTACCTAAAGAGCGTCGTTACGAAACCCTTTCTTACCTTCCCCCCCTGTCTGACGCGCAAATTGCCAAGCAAGTTCAGTATATTTTGAACCAAGGCTACATCCCCGCAATTGAATTTAACGAAACTTCCGAACCTACAGAACTTTACTGGACAATGTGGAAGTTGCCTTTATTCGGCGCTAAATCTACTCAAGAAGTATTAAGCGAAGTTCAAGGTTGCCGTTCTCAGTATAGCAACTGCTACATCCGTGTTGTTGGTTTTGACAACGTTAAGCAGTGTCAAGTTCTTAGCTTTATCGTTCATAAACCCAGCAGATACTAAAATCTGATTTGGTTTAATTAACCTTGTTTACACCCTGGTGAGAGATAGAAAACTCTATCTCTCTTTTTTAGTTTTCGGTACAGAATATAATGGTCGGTTGAATCGAGAGAGATAACTGTGATAGTTGGCTGGATTTGGGTACTTATTAAGCTACCACCCCCCCTTTCACATCTTGCTGTAAGGCTGCATATAACCTATTAAGTGCATTTACGTAAGCTTGAGCCGAAGCCACAATAATATCTGTATTAGCCGCATGACCTGAAAATACACGGGATTCATGGCGCAAACGAATTGTCACCTCCCCTAAAGCATCAATTCCTCCGGTGACAGATTGTACAGAAAACTCGATTAACTCATTTGGGACATTCACCACC
Organism: Anabaena sp. 54; assembly: GCA_900299285.1. GTDB lineage: Bacteria > Cyanobacteriota > Cyanobacteriia > Cyanobacteriales > Nostocaceae > Dolichospermum. The sequence continues at coordinate 23,549 of OMJF01000280.1, forward strand.
CGATTGATAGCTTTATATACCGCATCTACTGGACCTGTACCAATGGCCGCGTCCGTTAATTCTTCTCCGTCGGGAGTGCGTAATGTTACTGTAGCGGTAGGTTGAGCCTTACTACCACAGGAAACCTGTACCAATTCTACTTTAAATAAATCCGGGGCTTGTTGGATTTCGTCATTAACAATAGCTTCCAAATCCCAATCAGAAATTTCTTTCTTTTTGTCCGCTACTTCTTTAAATCTCACAAAGGCTTTATTCAGGTCATTTTCTGATAGTTCAAAGCCCAATTCTTTCAAGCGTGTCCGAAAAGCATTTCTCCCAGAATGTTTACCCAATACTATTTGATTATCAGATAAACCAATCAATTGGGCATCCATGATCTCATAAGTGAGTTTATTTTTCAATACCCCATCTTGATGAATTCCAGACTCATGAGCAAAAGCATTTCCACCAACAATGGCTTTATTTGGTTGTACCAACATTCCCGTTAAATTGGAAACCAAACGGGAGGTTTTATAGATTTGTTTGGTGTCAATATTTGTTAACGGTGCTTCGGAATTTTCAGCCCGTCCCAAAAAAGGATTAAAATATTGTCTACGGACGTGCAAAGCCATTACCAACTCTTCTAAAGCAGCATTTCCCGCTCTTTCACCAATGCCATTAATGGTACATTCTAATTGTCGAGCGCCGTTTTTCACCGCTTCTAAAAAGTTAGCAACTGCTAAACCTAAATCATTATGGCCGTGAACAGAAATAATGGCTTTGTCAATGTTGGGGACATTTTCAGTAATGCCTTTAATGATTGCCCCAAATTCACTGGGAGTGGTATAACCTACCGTATCAGGAATATTAACAGTTGTTGCCCCGGCCGCGATCGCTCTTGACAAGACTTCATACAAAAATTCTGGATCAGATCGTCCCGCATCTTCTGGAGAAAATTCTACATCATCGGTGAAGCTTTTGGCATAGGCTACCATTTCTTCCGCGATCGCAATTACTTCCGGTCTCGTCTTTTTTAACTTATATTCCAGGTGAATATCAGAAGTAGCGATAAAAGTATGAATTCTCCCTTTAGCAGCCGGTTTTATAGCTGCTGCTGCGGCTTTAATATCATCATGTCTAGCTCTGGCTAAACTACAAATTACCGGACCATCTTCCGTTCCTACTGTTTGAGCAATTTTGCTAACTGCTTCAAAATCTCCAGGACTAGCGAAAGCAAATCCAGCCTCAATAACATCTACTCCTAAACGTGCTAATTGTTTAGCAATAACTAGCTTTTCGTCTATATTTAGGGTTGCTCCTGGACACTGTTCCCCGTCGCGCAATGTGGTATCAAAGATGATAATTCTATCGGCTTGTTTGCTCATTAGCTTAACCTCTTTTAATTTTGAGAATGGACTAAATCAAAAAAAATAATGGAATTAAAATCAATATTTTGATTTGTTAATTCTACGGAATTTATGATCATTTATTGCATTCTAATTCCTATATTTTTTCTTGATAAAATAGCTTGAACTATGAACTTTAGTTTTTAATTTTGAGATTTGTAAATAAATACTAAGGTAATTAACCGTCAGTTTTTTCTATTCTGTCTCTAATATCATTCAAGTCTATATACCTATCAGTAGCATTACGTAGCTCTCTGGCAATCATTCCTTCCGTTGACACTACTGTAATATGCGTATTCTTGGAACGTAAAAGTTCTATAGCCCTTTCAAAATCACCATCTCCGCTAAATAATACAACTCTGTCATATTGATCTACCGTATTAAACATATCAACGACAATTTCAATATCTAAATTGGCTTTTTGGGAGTAACGACCAGAAGCATCATCATAATACTCCTTGAGGATTTTCGTGCGGACTGTATAACCTAAACTGATAAGTGCATCTCGAAAACCGCGTTGATCTTGTGGGTCTTTTAATCCAGTATACCAGAAAGCATTGATCAATGTTGTGTCAGGCTGTTCATACTTGAAATATTCTAAAACACGGCGGGGGTCAAAAAACCAACCATTTTTCTGTTGAGCATAGAACATATTGTTTCCGTCTACAAAAATAGACAGACGATTCATTGGAGAACCCATAAAAATTTACACCTAATAATAGATAAGAATGTTAGAGGTAAAAATAGATTATAGCAATTATCAAGTCGTAATTTTGCTAAGATATCTAATGCACATAATTATATATAGCTATGATCTTACCACTTTAGAAGCCAAAACTTGGCTAAAATATCCTAGATCAGATCCCAATTATTTAACTTGTTCCACCTCCGGTACTGATGAAAATCTTCTCAAAAGAAGAAGATATTTGACAAGTTACAAAATATACTACTCCTTTTGTAGATCTCTGTCCCGCAGCAGCAGAGACTATGACTCTTACTCCCCCAGTAACAAAAGTTTTTCCTTTTGTCTCTTCTCGTAGCAAGTAGGGAAGGGATTGGGGTTGGTTTACTGAGGCTTTAATATTACCAAAAATACTTTTAAAACATCCTCTGATCAAAATTTACCAATAAAATTGACCTAGTAACAGCATTCCCAAGTAGATAACATTCAATTTTACTACTAAAGGGTATGATAACTAATTTGGGGTAGAGAATGGATTGATATTCATCAATATATTTTTTCATCAACTGTAGCCATGACTTGAGAGTATTATCAATACTTCACTTTACTTTAGGAGTTTGATCAAATATTAATTTGCAAATTATATGTGTGTAAAGTTACTTTAGCGCCACTTGAGAAAAATTTCGATCCATATCAAGGAATATTTACATAACTAACCCAATATCAAGATATTTTCCCTTCCTCTTGAATATCCATTGGTGCGGTAAATTTCCCATTGGGGGTAGATCCGTTATCAGTATAACCTCTCATTTTTATATAAGTAAATAGCTTTTGCCAAGTAATTGGCGACATTTTTGCCGAAAGATACAAACAAATGTCCAAATTTTTGCCAAGATAGAAATATTATTTTATAGAAAATAACTTGGCAAAAATCAGCATGAGTGAAAAAACCATAGAAAATTACGGGAAAAGTTTTCTTGTTCTAATTTTGCCGATATCCTTTGTGATTGTTTTACTGGTCAATACCTGGAAAGTTTTACTCGTAATCTTATTGCTGTTAATGGTTTTGACTATTTGGCAGCAATATACATGGGAAAAGTGGTGTAACCAAGTTAACCCAATTTTTTACGAGTTAATTCGGGAAAACCAGGGAAAAATTACGCCCATGGATTTGGCAATTAGGGCTAATTTTTCTGGAGAGACCGGAAAACGTTATTTAGATGCTAAGGCCAAGGAATTTGGTGCTAGTGTACTGCAATCGGAAAATGAGGGACAATCCTACTATTTTATCACTGCCAGTATTCTTGGCGATATTCTTGATAGTAGTGAATCTTCGGAAGATATTCCCAGACAACCAGTTACTAAAGTTGCCCGTTCATTGTTAGCTCCACGGACTTCAATAGCCCAGGAAGAGAAATCTGAATTTGAATCTTTACCTGAACCAGCCCCGGAGGAAATCAAAAAACCCCTAGAAAAACAGTTAGTTTTCGGTTCGCTGATTCAATCTGAATTAGCTAAAAGGCTCAATGTCTATTCCAGTACAGTTTATAAACGAAGGAATGACCCGGATTTTACTGAGTGGAGTCGCAGCCATGATCCAGATGGTATCGCCTGGTCCTATTCTCGTAAGTCTAGGGAGTTTTTTCCTGTAGATGAAAGTTGACACGTAAGGGCGAACGTCCGTTCGCCCCTACTGTCACCTGTCACCTATCCCTACTGCTTCACCGATGGATTTTAAACCGTTTTCTTCGAGTTTAGTTAATAAACCTGTGAGGACACGGCGCACCATGATGGGTCCTTCATAAATCCAGCCTGTATAGGTTTGAATAAGACAAGCCCCCGCTGTGATTTTTTCCCAAGCATCCTTGGCACTAAATATACCGCCTACACCAATAATCGGCATTTTTCCCTGAGTTTGCTCGTAAATAAAACGAATTACCTCTGTAGAACGCTGTCGTACTGGTTTTCCGCTAATTCCTCCGGCTTCCTCTTGGGGGGATTTACCTGTTTTTTGAATAATTTGGGTTTTCAGTCCCACACGACTAATAGTGGTGTTAGTGGCAATTAAACCAGCGATTTGGCAAGCTTTCGCTAGACTAATAATATCAGCTATGGCCTCCCATTCTAAATCGGGGGCTATCTTTACAAATATGGGTTTATTGGTGTTGTTTTCTCCTTGCAATACATCTATGATTTGACTGAGCAAAGCAGCATCCTGGAGCGATCGCAATCCCGGAGTATTAGGAGAAGAAACATTAACTACAAAATAATCACCCAAATCCCTCAGTAATCGAAAACTCTCTAGATAATCCTGGGCTGCTAATTCCAAAGGTGTGATCTTGGATTTACCTAAATTTATACCTACAGGTATAGGTATTGGATAATTCAAGTTTTGTTTCCCCTCCCTGAGTCTTGCGGCCATAGCGACAGCACCAGCATTATTAAAACCCATCCGGTTAAGTGCTGCTTGATCTAACGGTAAACGAAATAACCGAGGGGGGGGATTTCCCGGTTGAGGGTGATAAGTAACAGTACCCAATTCAGCAAACCCAAACCCAAAATTATGCCACAAAGTAGCGCCAACACCGTCTTTGTCAAATCCAGCCGCTAAACCTAAAGGATTAGGAAATTTCATTCCTAGTATAGTTTGTTCTAGTCGTGGATCTTGGAGAGACAAAGATTGGTAAAGCAGATGATTTAAACAATTATTAGCCGGATAATAGCTGGTTTTTGCCAGCCAATTGACACTCTTAATAGTTTGTTTGTGTAACCACTCTGGGTCGGTTTTCAGCAGAGTAAATAAAAAATGACCAACTAATGCTTTATAAATATCCAATTTAGGAAAAGTCAATTAAATTAGGGAATTACAGAAAATTGTATAGTATTTGTAGAGTGCGTTACTGTAGCTAACGCACCTTACGTATCTTTCAAAAATCAAATATTAGTCCTATAGGACTTCCGAACAAGTAAAAGTGAGAGACGTTCCATGGAACGTCTCTACAAGGGTTTGAAACGGTTTCAGGTTACGCACATTAAAACATTAAAACATTAAATGTTAACCTGATGTCTATTAACCCAAGTTGCTAGTTATAATGATTATCTTTTTAGATCCCCCTAAATCCCCCTTAAAAAGGGGGACTTTAATTTATTTCCCCATTGATAAGGGGGACTTTAATTTATTTCCCCCATTGATAAGGGGGACTTTAATTTATTTCCCCCATTGATAAGGGGGTAAGGGGGGATCAAATCGAGAAATAAACCTGAATATTTATAACTAGCAACTTACGTTATTAACTAAACCGTGACAAAATTAGCTAATGCTAAAGTCCCCGTTACGCCTGTCACCTCAATAATAGCATCAGTAGTAGCACTAAATCCTGCCGTTCCATCATTAATAGCGACAAAACTACGGATACTAGCACCAGTACCAAAGGTAAATTGAGCGGCGGAGTTAGCTACAAAAGCAGTATTGGTTAACTTAGCTGCAATTCCGGTTGTATCCAGTGTTGCCACAGATCCCACATTAGAAAATACGCTGCGGGCAGTGGAAACAAGGAATAAATCATTATTAGCAGTAGCATTGAAGTCTGTAATCACATCAAAACTACTCAAGACAGAATCAGCTAAATTACGGTAATCAAAACGGTCTATTCCCAGTCCTCCGGTTAGGGTATCTTTTCCTGTACCGCCAGTTATGGTGTTATTACCAGTATTACCAATCACGACATTATTACCTGCATTACCAGTACCATTAATTGCGGTTGTTCCCGTTAAAGTCAGGTTTTCGATGTTTGTCAACGTGGCAATACTCCAGGTGATACTAGATTGAATTGTATCTGTACCTGCGTTGGCATCTTCTTGAATGGAATCACTAACATTGTCTACGATGTAAGTATCATTACCTGCACCACCAGACAAATAATCACTTCCAGTCCCACCATCTAATGTATCGTTACCACCCAATCCACTAAGGGAGTTATTGCCACTATTACCAGTAATAACGTTATTCAATTCGTTGCCAAAACCACCTGCATTACCCGTACCAGTAAAGGTGAGGTTTTCTAGGTTAGCTGCTAATGTGTAACTAATAGGGATTGTACCAGAAGAATACTGGACAGTATCAGTTCCTTCATTGGCATTTTCAGTAACGACAATAAAAGAATTACCACTGACAATGTAAGTATCGTCACCCGCGCCTCCAAGTAAGGTATCAATACCTCCTGCTCCACCATCAAGAATATTATTGCCGCTGTTGCCCCGGATAGTGTTACTGTTAATGTTGCCAGTACCGTTAATATTCCCAGTTCCGGTCAAGGTCAGGTTTTCTATACCTGCGGGTAGGGTAGTAGTAGCACTAGATTGTAAAGTGTCACTAATAGTTACTATGCCCGTATTTTGTCCTGGTATCAATAAAGCACCCGTGGGATTGGAAAGTGTGACGCTAAAGGTTTCATCAGGTTCTGAAAAGTTGTCATTCAAAATGGGGACGTTAATAGTCTTTGTGGTTTCCCCAGGGTTAAAGGTCAGTGTACCTGTAGTCGTAGTGTAATCAGAATCCGGATAAGCGAAGCTTCCTGAATAGGAGGAGCTAGTGGCATATCCGACAGTTACAGTAGTTGTACTGGCCGCAGAAAGGGTGACAGTTAAAACCGCGTTTTGTGGGGAGGTTTGCCCTTCTATTACTGTGACACTATTGATACTTAAACCAGGCTTTGTGGAAGGTTGGGTAATGTATAAGTCATTGTCTTGTATTGACAGAACACTATTGCCAACAATGGTTAAGTTAGGTGAGTCATAATAACCATCACTCGTGGTAATTTGGGTGGTTGTTGTGCCATCGTAAAGAAAGATACGACCATAACTGCCATTATTACTAGTGCCTAACCATGCCACCTTGTTATTGGCAACCGTGAAATTGCTGTTATTATTAGAAGGAAAATCGTAATTAAAAAGGAAAGAATTACTTAGTGTTACCGTTGAAGTTCCATTGTAGAGTTTCAATGTGTAACTAGGATAACTATTAATATTTGTTGTTGTCTCTACCCAAACAAGCCAGTTACCGTCAATCTTAAAGTCTTCTTGTGACAACAACTGACTGGCCAGTTGAGTTGTGGTGTTAGTAGTACCGTTGTAAAGCTGAAGAGAATAATTTCCGCCATCATAATAATTTGTGCCATTATATTTAGAGTAGACAACCTGATCACCATAAACTAGTGGATTATAAACCTCAATGTTATTGGTAATTTGGGTAGTAGTTGTGCCATTGTAGAAAAACAAGTTTTCTGTACCATTCCAGTTAAACCAGGCCACTTTATTATCAGAAATAACAGGACTATAATCGTCGGTGGTGTTGTTTGTGAGTTGAGTTGTAGTAGTTCCGTTGTTCAGATAAATTTCGTAGTCATTACCATCCCAACCAACCCAGACAGCATTACTACCTGATAGTTGTAAATCCCTTTCGTCTGTGTCGTTATTGGTAAGTTGAGTTGTGGTTGTGCCATTATTGCGGAATATTTCCACATCTGTGCCATCATTAGCATACCAAACGATAGTATTACCAGCAATTTGAGGTGCGTAGTCGTTAATTGTGTTATTGGTTAGTTTGGTTGTTGTGCCACCACTGTAACGATAAATTTCGTAGTCATTACCATCTTTTTTGGCATAAACAACTGTATTACCAGAAATATTGTAACTGGCGCGTATAGCATTACTACTACCTACAACAACATCATAGGCAATATTGGCAATTGGTAATGTTGTTGTGCCGTTGTAGAGGTTAAGAACAGAATTTGCTCCCTTGCGAGCTACCCAAACGTAATTACTACCAGAAGATTTAACAGAAGCACCTCCCAAACTAGCTAACTTAACTGTCTCATAGAGAGTAATCCCTGATTCTTCAATGGCAATATTTTGGCCATTTAGGGTAATAGTCTGATGATCATTTTCATTTTGGATACGATTTATTTCCGTAGCACTTATAGGTACACCACGCACTAAAGCAGAGAAATATTCACCTTCATCTCCTCTGGTGTCTGTGAGGTTGATTTGAGCGTCTAAATAATGCCCAATTTCTTCTAAAAGAATAGCCTGAATTTGATTTACCGTAGCAGTATTGAGAAAAGTATCAGACAAATAAATCTTATTCTGATTTGCAGCATAGCCTCCTCTTGCGGTTCGCAGCACTGTACCACTAACTACTTCAATAGTTGGTAAAGCACTGAAATTTTTTGATTTCCACTGAGTAAGAATAGACTCTGCTTTTAAGCGATTGTAACTAGACCCGAAGGCTGTCCCTAATATTGTCCAGAAATTCTGAGAACGAGCATATTCAAATAAGGTATCATAAACGCCAGGAATGGCTGTATTCAGAAGATTATTGATGTAATTCTGATTTTGAGTCATTTTTTTCGCCTTTTAAGTTAAAAAACAGTCAAATTCTCAGATTTTAAGACTTAAACACTGTCGAGGCTGAAATAGGTAGTTTATTGTGTCTGAGCTTGTTGAAGTGCAGACCGCAAAAAAGCTTTCCCAAAATGGTCATGAACTGAAACTAGTTTATTGTATAACATACAAACAGTAAACAGTTTATGCAAGATAAAAAAGCTATAGGTATGCTGTCAAAATCAGGATATTTATGATTAAAGGATGAAAGCCGGGACTTTATCACCAATTATCAATTATCAATTACCTTGATTATTATGGGGCGTGTTCGTTCTAAATCTGATTTACCGGAAAAAATTTGTGTAGTATGTCAACGTCCGTTTACTTGGCGGAAAAAATGGCAAGATTGTTGGGATGAGGTGAAATATTGTTCAGAACGTTGTCGTCGTCGTCGTTCTCAGGCTAAAAATGAGACTAGTGGGAACATTGACAATGGATAATTAACAATTAATAACGAACAAATCAGAAAATAACATGACATTACAAGTACAACCTAAATTAATTATTCATGGTGGCGCTGGTAGTTCCTTACAAGGTAAGGGAGGATTAATAGCAGTCCGTAACTCTCTGTATCATATTGTTGCAGATGTTTACGCTCTTCTACTGAATGGTGCAAATGCAACTGAGGCTGTAGTTAGAGGTTGTCAAATGTTGGAAGATGAACCACGCTTTAATGCTGGTACTGGTTCTGTATTGCAATCTGATGGACAAATTCGTATGAGTGCTTCTATAATGGATGGAAATGCTGGACGTTTTAGTGGTGTAATTAATGTGTCACGGATAAAAAACCCCATTGAAATGGCACTATTTTTACAAGATGCTGATGATCGGGTTTTATCGGATTATGGTGCGGCTGAGTTAGCGCGAGAGTTGCAAATTCCTATTTACAATGGTTTAACTGATTTGCGGTTGCAAGAATGGACTCTAGAACGTCAAGGTAATTTTCAAAAAAATATGGCTGGGGTGGTAGCAGAACCAGAAATAGCATTAAGTAATAATGCGGGTAGGGGGACTATTGGGGTTGTGGCTTTAGATGGGTATGGTAAATTAGCTGTCGGTACTTCCACTGGTGGTAAAGGCTTTGAAAGAATTGGGCGCGTTAGTGATTCAGCGATGCCAGCAGGTAATTATGCAAATACTCACGCAGCAGTTAGTTGTACAGGTATTGGTGAAGATATTATTGATGAGTGTTTAGCGGCTAAGGTTGTGGTGAGGGTGACAGATGGAATGTCTCTACAGGATGCAATGCAAAAATCATTTGCAGAAGCGCGGAAAAATAACAGGGATTTTGGGGCGATCGCTCTTGATGCCACTGGCATGATATCCTATGGTAAAACCTGCGAGGTATTACTGGCTGCTTACCATAACGGTGACAAAATTGGTGATACTTTAGAATGGAATGATCAAGAATTAATTGGTAATGGGTAATGGGTAATGGGTAATTGGTAAAACACAGCTATAGATAAGGTGCGTTACGAAGACAGCTAACACACCCTACTTATTTACTACTTATTTACTTATTCTTCTTTCTGCTTACGGGGTAAAAAAAATGAATATTCCCTTAACACAATCTGATCAAGATGTTCGCACAGCATTAAAAACAATTTGGGGATATGATGATTTTCGTCCTCCCCAAAAGGAAATTGTTAACTGTTTAATATCACAAAAAGATGCTCTAATTATTATGCCCACAGGTGGGGGAAAATCAATTTGTTTTCAACTTCCCGCACTACTAAACACAGGGTTAACTTTAGTAGTTTCTCCTTTGGTAGCACTTATGGAAAACCAAGTTGAGGAATTACGTCAAAAACAGCAAAAAGCAGGACTTTTACACAGTGAATTACCGACATTTCAACGCCATGCAACTTTGCAAGCTTTAGAAAGACAGCAATTAAGATTATTGTATTTATCACCGGAGACTTTACTTAGTCCTGTAGTCTGGAAAAAATTGTGTGATCCCCAACTCCAAATTAATGGTTTAATATTAGATGAAGCCCATTGTTTAGTGCAGTGGGGTGATAGTTTTCGTCCAGCTTACCGACGCTTGGGAACGGTGCGGGAAGCGTTGCTAAAATCAAAACCACCAGGAACAAAAATTAGTATAGCAGCTTTTACCGCCACTGCTGATACTTTAGCTCAAAAGATTATTTCTCAAGTTTTAAAATTAGACAAACCTGATATTTTTAAGATTAATCCCTACCGAGAAAATTTGAATCCCATTGTCCGTATTGCTTGGACTCCTAAAGGCAGAAAACAACAATTATTAAAGTTTATTCAAAGGCGACCAAATCAAGTAGGTTTAATTTATGTGCGAACTCGAAGAGATAGCGAAAATCTAACCCAGTGGTTAACAGAAAATGGCTATCATACTGCTAGTTATCACGCGGGATTGAGTCCAGTAGAACGCCGGAATATTGAAGCTAATTGGTTAGGTGGAAAAATCCTGTTTGTGGTCTGTAGTTGTGCTTTTGGGATGGGGATAAATAAACCAGATGTGCGTTGGGTGGTTCATTTTCACGCGCCCCATTTATTATCTGAATATGTACAAGAAATAGGGAGAGCGGGAAGAGACGGGAAACCTGCTGATGTTTTAACCTTGGTCAGTGAACCGACAGGATTTTTAGATTCTGGGGATAAACAAAGGCAGAAATTTTTTGAACAACAACTACAATTACAACAAGAAAAAGCGCGAAAATTAATCAATAAATTACCACCCCAAGGGGAAATAAATAGTGTAATTAAAGAATTTCCAGATAGTGCGGTGGCGCTTTCTCTTCTCCATAGTAATGGACAATTGGAATGGCTTGATCCTTTTCATTATGCTATTTCTTCAAAATCAGGAAAACCACAACAAATGCAATTACAAGCTGCTAAAAAAATGAGTCAATATCTAACTACTAGAAAATGTCGGTGGTGGTTTTTATTAAATTGCTTTGGTTTTGAAACACCTGTTAATTGGCGTTGTAGACATTGTGATAATTGTAGAAATTGATTAAGTAAGTTGGCGTTAAAAATTGTCGTTATGACAAGGGAACAGGGAACTCTTAACTGGGAACAGGGAACAGGTTACAGGGAACAGGTTACAGGGAACAGGTTTGATAATCACTTTCAATTTTTAATTGATTCTTCTTGGCTACAATATTTATTCAACTCAACAGCCAAAGTATCTGATTGTTTACCGACAGTTTTGGCTGCGGTTGTCAGTGCGGAATCAATTTCTCTTCTAGCTTTTTGAATTTTGATTTTACCATCGGAAGATACTTCTGCTGTTTTAGTATCACCAAGAGCCTTAGCAGCTTTACCTATAGCTTGACTGACATTATCAAATATCTCGATAAAACTGGTTTGAAATTCTTGTAATTTAGGATCTTTTAAGTTCAATTTCTGAAGTTCTTGAGTGACATTTTTCAAGTCCTTAGATAACTTTAAACTAGTTGATACTTGTTGACCTTTTTTGGTATCAATCAGTGATGTACCCTGATTAACGGCTTTAATTAATCGCTGACATTGAGAGGTTTTACTGTCACTACAACTAGTAATTAATAAAGCAATGCTCAGAGTAAAAGGAGCAATAACTGGATAACGAGAAAACAACATTTAATAACTTAAAAATTTAAAATTCAAGAGAGTTGGAAACAGTCATTTAAACACCAAATTTAGGAAAATAGGAAACAGGGCATAGATTAAAGATATGATAGTAGTTTTTATCTATTGAAACCACAGATTATCTTCTTCCTTTGCGCCTTTCCTACTTCGCGCCTCTGCGCGAAACAAAAACCGTAGTTCATTTACCAGCAAAATCGCTGTTAGCGTTAGTTTACCAATCTACTGGTAAACCCAGTTTATCTAAGGTTTTGCCATCTTGCAACAGTGGTTGAATATCGCTGTCTACTTGGATTTTACCATTGGATAAGACTAAAGCCCGTTGAGTGACTCTTCCTAGCCACTGGAGATCATGGGAGGCTATTAACATCACTTTCACAGGCAATTTTAATAATACTTGGGCTAAATGTCGTCGCCATGCTGGGTCTAGTCCGTTGGTGGGTTCGTCTAAGATGAGAATGTCAGGATTTAGGGCTAAAATCGCCGCTAAGGCGGCTAAACGTCTTTGTCCTCCAGAAAGTTCATGAGCGGAACGGTGGGCGTAGGATTCTAATCCAAAGTCGGCTAATAATTGATGGGCTTGATCTTTAGCGGCTATGAGTGAAATACCATAGTTAAGGGGTCCAAAGGTGATATCTTCCAGGATTGTGGGCATAAATAATTGGTCATTAGGATCTTGAAAGCTAAAACCAATTTGTTGCCTAATTTGCGGTAAAGTGTTTGGTAAAATTGGTGTACCGTTAATCCAGATTTTACCGCTTTGGGGATGTTTTAAGCCAATCAGGTTTTCTAATAAGGTGCTTTTTCCTGAACCAGTAGCACCCATTAAAGCGACGCGATCGCCTGTTTGTAATCTAAAAGAAATTTCTTGTAATACGGGTTGCTGTTGTGAGTAAGCGTAAACCAGATTTTGGACTTCAACAACAGCAGTATGGGGTTGAGAAAGGGAAATTTGGGGATTAGAAGTTAATGATGTCAAGATTCACCACTCAAATAACAGTAAGGTAAGAACTTAGGGTTAAACAAGTAGCTATCACCCCAGCTATTAACAAGATAAAGTGTTCTTTGGGTTTGAGGGGGGAATCTAGAGGTAATTTTCCGTTATACCCACGGGCTACCATAGCAGCATAAACTCTTTCGGCTCTGTCGAGGGTGCGGAGATATAAGGCCCCAATCATGGCAGCACTAGCATAACGTAGCCACCCTGCTGTACCATTTAAACCACGTAGTTGGGCGCTGCGCTGCATTCGTGTCACTTCTAAGAGTAATATTTCTAAGTATTGTCCAGCGAGAATCAGGTTTTCTTTTAATGGTGCAGGTATGGGTAAGCTTTTGAGTGCGATACCCAAACTATGGGGAGGTAAGGTTAATAAAAAGCCATTCATGACCATTAAACAAATTAGGGAACGCACAAGCAAAAAACTAGCTCGTTCCCATCCCAATGGTAAGGCCACGAGGGATAAAAAAATTAATTCTGCACCCACTAGACCGCCTAGTTTGGGTAGGGGTACTTGTAACAAATAAATCCAAACAACAGCGATCGCTCCATAAACAAGTAAATTAGACCAAGTATGATACTTTAAAAAAGCCGCCCCAATGACAATAATTAGGGATAATTGCAAGCGTAATGGCAAGGAAATTGGCATCATAATTAAGCATAATTAAGCATTTTTCGGTCTGATAATTTTGGCAATGCCAAAAGCCACCCCAAAGCAAGCTGTAGCACCTACTAAACCAGCAATACTAGTACCAATTTTACCCAAACCTTGAATATTGTAATCAGCTAAAGGTGTCGGCACAATTACCCGCACGTTTGCAGCTAAATCAATAAATCCTAACTTTTCTGCTACCTTTTCTAAACCATCAGGCCAAGCAGAAGCGCATAGAGATAATACACCAGAAATCAGTAAAATACTGACAACGGGAACTAACCAGCCCCTAATTTTCTGTTCTTCACCTGGTAATAAATCTGGACGAGTTGTAGATAGGTAATTTAGAACACCTCCGGTAATTGCCCCTTCCCCAACACCGATCAAAATATGTATACCTGTCATTGTGGGTAACACTAGGTTGGCCGGTGCTGTCCCAGAAAGAGCTAATTCAATAGCACAAGCTATAGCGGCTACAACTACGCTAACTCCCGCTGCTATCCCTCCTGCTAGGGGTAAAAGTCTTTGAAAACCGCCCAGGAGTCTTTGTAAAGTTTGGGTTAATCCCCAAGCTACCCACACGCCGATGACTCCCATGTTAAAAATATTTGCTCCTAATGCAGTAATTCCACCATCAGCAAATAACACGGCTTGAATAATTAAAACCGTGGCAATACATAACATTCCCGCCCAAGGACTACCCAAAATAATGGCAGCTAAAGCCCCTCCTAATAGGTGGCCGCTTGTCCCCCCCGCTACGGGAAAATTAATCATTTGGGCAGCGAAAATAAAGGCTGTGGTTAAACCTAATATGGGGGCGCGACGAATACCAAAAGCTGTTTGCGATCGCTCAAAAGCTACAAATAAAGCCCCCGCACTGACTAAACTAGTAGCTACTGCTACTGGAACAGAAACAAATCCATCGGGTATGTGCATGAAAAGTCCTACTTTTGTGCTTTATTGACACTAATTTCAGCAATATAACCACAAACAAAATTAATAACAAACTAAAATTTATCTGTCTTGACAATACCCTATTAGTAGATGTTTTGGGATTTTATTTAGAGAATTTTTGTAATACAAAATACGTCAAATTATATATTTATTTTGTGAATTATTAACATTTATAAATATTTATGACATCGTATCCGGTTGAACTTATCATATCTGGTAATGGGTAATGGGTAATGGGTAATGGGTAATGGGTAATGGGTAATTGGTAATTGGTAATTGGTAATTGGTAATTGGAAAAAGTCAATGCAATAATTAACTAGATCGTAAGTGATTGGGCAGACATGATATGATATCTTCATTTGATTTCTAATTGCTTATGTAGGTTGGGTTGAGGAACAAAACCCAACATTAATCTCCAAATTATTCAGTAGGTTGGGTTGAGGAACAAAACCCAACATTAATCTCCAAAAAGATGCAGATAGAAAATTAAGATTAATTGAGCAGATTTTTGCTTTATTATCTGATATACCTACACTTTAACCAGAGTGGCGTAAATTAGTTGTGAAATAGAGTTCCCACTGTTACCATTTTATTCCCTATAATACCCAATTTACTAGGATGCAAG
Organism: Anabaena sp. 54; assembly: GCA_900299285.1. GTDB lineage: Bacteria > Cyanobacteriota > Cyanobacteriia > Cyanobacteriales > Nostocaceae > Dolichospermum. The sequence continues at coordinate 38,888 of OMJF01000280.1, forward strand.
TGCCATTTGTTCTCTACTCAGCGGTAAATTAACCAATATATCAGAAATAGTCCTGAAAATTATTTTTCTAAATTATTGACAAAAATTCCTGATTCCTTTACTATATATAAAGCTAATTGCAAATTATTTGCAATTTTCCGTAACTGCATACCCCTATTAATCTTATGTCTGACAACTTTACTGAGAGTAAAGATAAAATTTTACATCGTCGTCAACTGCTACAACTGGGATTTTCCGGTGCATTCATGATCACGACAGGGACAATTTGGCAAATGTTAAACAGCAAAAATTATGCCAGTGTCAAAATACCACCAATGAAAATAACAGCTTCTAATGGTGCTACTAACCCCATGCAGGTGTTACGAGATTTTGATTATGGGACAATTAAACAGGAAAATGGGCGCACAGTCCGGGAATTTCGCTTAATTGCTGGTACTTCCACCATTCAGCTTAATAGTGCTGTCTCCTATAACATTTGGGACTTAAATGGGCGCATTCCAGGTCCCACACTCCGGGCTAAGGAAGGAGAAAAAATAAGAATACTTTTTCTCAATAATGCTGGCCATTCCCATTCTTTGCACTTTCATGGAGTTCATCCCGCTGAAATGGATGGCATCAAACCCATAGGTAATAGGAAAGCGACCATATATGAATTTGATGCCGAACCCTATGGCGTTCATTTGTATCACTGTCATGTCGCTCCGGTTACTCGTCACGTTGCTAAAGGATTATATGGGATGTTTATTATTGATCCTCCTAAACCTCGTCCCCCTGCCGATGAAATTGTTTTAATCATGTCTGGGTATGATGTCAATGATGATAACCGCAATGAGTATTATGCTTTTAATGGCGTACCGCATCATTATATGCACCATCCTATTCAAATTTATCAAAATCAGTTAATTCGTGCCTATGTTCTAAATATTATTGAATTTGACCCCGCTGTAACGTTTCATCTTCACGCTAATTTTTTCGATGTTTATCCTGCGGGAATGACAATGACTCCCAGTGTAAAAACGGATGTTTTAACAATGGGTGTAGCAGAAAGACATATTTTAGAATTTGCTTTTAAGTATCCAGGTAAGTATATGTTTCATCCTCACCAAGATGCGATCGCTGAAAGCGGTTGTATGGGACAATTTGCAGTAATTTCAGAAAAAGACTCTTAAAACCTTGAGTATTGAAAAAGTTAACAATTTTGTATTTTGAAAATATATTGAGACTAAAATATTTATGCAATCAAGTTTTTATCTAAAAACTCGTTTTCAGATCAAATATAGTTCTATTATAGTTTTATAAATTTTCATATTCTGACAAATTTATTAGCTTCATATATAAGTAATATTTATCATAAATAAAGGAAAATATAAAAAATAAAAAATAAAAAAATATTTTTTTGATCCAAAATAATGTATGATTTAATAATCACAAAAATATCATCTCATGATCAAATTAATAACACATCGGACGAAGTTACTTTGGCTAAAACAATTCCCAACTAAATATTAACTTAAAAGAAATTATTTGGGGTAAATTTAGCAGTTATAAATCGTAGTGAAATAGAGATTTTGATAATGAAATGAATATTTTTGATCATATCATTACAGGAGCATTAATAGTGTTAGAATCAGGCATTAATTCAACCTCAGAAACCTTTCCCAAACAGCTAGATATCGCCAAAATTGCTGTGTATGGATTGAGTATTTTATCAGCAGGAATATTTCTATTTTTGCCATTTTTTAATCTTTTACATCCCAGCCCTTGGCAGCGTTCCATAGGCACAACTCATGGCGTAGGAGCATTGCTGGCAACAGTTGTTGCTGTGTATACGGGACATTTAGCCTTTCCCTTGCTACGAGGTGCAAGTAAGATATTACCGCAGATGCGTACCCTGACATTTTGGTCTAGTGTAATCGCATTTTTGGGTATCGCCACAGGCAACTTAGCATATATGCGTTATCGGGCTGGAATAGAATTTGGTGGTGCAAGAGCTTGGCTAAAAGAAAACTCTCCTTTAGTCCAATATGTACTCATGGAATACCACGAATTTAGTGTTTTATTCACCTTGCCATTAGGGGTAGCTTGTAGTTGGATTTTATGGCAATATGGCGACTCAATTTTAGAAAAACAAAACCGTCCCGTTCTCACAGCTACTTGTGTGGCTTTAATAGCCATGATGTTTTTTGCCATGGGTGGTTTAGTAACTGGAATTGCTGTCGCTAAAGTTCACGCTTTGTAATTAAATTGTTGAGGATTATTTCATGAATAAACAATCTCAATTTTCTGAAATTTCACCAGAATCACAACCTATATATAGTAGATTTTGGCAGTCCTGTAAACAATTTCCCAGCTTTTTAGCAGCAGGTTCAAATCATTCACCAACGGTTTCTGGACCAGCAGCAGCAGCTTTAATTAGTGCAGCAATTGGATGTTTTACAATGATGGTGGCACATCATTTTTCTGATACTAATAAAAACATAGAGAAAATGATTTGGTCATTGGGAAGTTGGATACCAGGCAGCCATAACCCCAGTAAAATGTGGGGTAATATTGGCAGTTATTCTGGGAAAGAAACAATCTTACTTATTAGTTGGTTAGTGAGTTGGGCTATTCTTTCCTTACTTTGGAAAAACAAAAAGATTAAATCGAGAACGATATTTTTTTGGCTGTTTGCCTTAATGGTTGCTGCTACAGCAATGAGTTGGCATCCTCTTTTTCCCTATTTACCATTAACCTAAATCTAGCAAAAAATCAAGGGACTGAATTATGCAAACACAAACAACAGAGAATACTGGCAAAGAAAAGATATCAGGAAAAGATCTACACAAGTATATCTGGCTTTTAGTTGGGGTCTTTTCTCTCTTGAGTGTTACTTATCCTACATCTATGCTCCGCGTTAGTCAGAAAGAAAAGTTTCAGGGCTTTTATGTTAAGTCTTTACCCGCTGAAAGCAAATATTACTTCGATTCTGCAAAGTAAAGACCCCATGCAGCTTTGACACAAGCATTTGCAATGGAGTCTAATGGAGTCTAATTAGGTTTTCTTGTTTTTAGTTTCTCATTTCCAGGCGGCCACCTGGGAATGAGTACCCAACTAGATTATAAGCTTTAATACCTTGAAGTCCGAGCATTAAGAAAAAATAAAAATAAAATATTAAAATTATACTCAATTTCTCTAAACTAGTTGATAAAAACTTTTACTTATGATATATCTCTATATACAGCTATTGCGAATATTTATCGGTTTTTGACTGGATATGAGAAAAATAGCCAAAACTTTGACTTAAACCCCTATTTTGGAGCAAAAATGATTAAATTCCGTTATTTATTCTTGTCTATTGCTGCTTGTACCTTAATTTCCTTGAGTTCTTGTACCGAAAAGACAGTAAAATCAGATATTAAATCAACACCAACTGTAGCCCAAGTGACAGAAACTAGCAGCCATAGCGGTCATAGTGGTAAAGCTAAAATTAATATCAATAATGCGATTTTATCGCAGTTAGATAAATTAGAGGCTACATTAGGAATTCCGGCTTTATCAAATAAAATTCAGGCTAACCGTCCCTACGCTAGTTCCCAAGATTTAGTCAGCAAAAAAGTAATTACTCAACCACAGTTTGACCAAATCAAAGATATGGTGACAGTGGAGGAAGTGGTGTTAGCAGGTGAAGCCAAAGATATTGACTATATGACAAAATTGGGATTAATGAAAGGACATCTTTTAGTAGCCCAAGAACTGTTAGATCAAAATCAACCCAAACAAGCTCAACCCCATATTGGACACCCAGTAGAAGAGATTTATATTGATATTGAAGAACAATTAGATGAACGTAAAGTTAAAGAATTTAAAAGCAACTTAGTCAGTTTGACAGATTTAGTGAGATCTAATCCCAAGGATGCCAAAATAAAAACTAATTTTACCACGGCTGTGCAAGCTGTTGATAACGCGATCGCTGTTTTACCAACCGAACAACGCAGCCAACCGGAATTTATTCTACCAGTAATCAACAGTTTATTAGATGCTGCTAATTCAGAATATGGAGCAGCAGTAGCAAAAGGTAAAATTACCGCCCCCATTGAATATCAAGATTCTCGTGGCTTTGTAGTCTATTCTCAAGAACTATATCAAAGTATTTCTACCCAAATGATCCAGGAAAATCCTGAAGCACACAAAGCCATAGATACAGCTTTTGGAGAATTAGTCAAAGTTTGGCCTGCTGCTATTCCCCCAGCGCAAACAGTCAAAACTCCAGAAGATGTTACCAAACTAGTAAAAACCATCGAGGAAAATACCCAAAAAGTGCGAGAAAAAACTCACAGTCAAACCATGAGTTAGTTTTTCACACTATATTAGAAGTCCAGAATAAACAGTTTAAAATCATAAATAAGAGAGAAAATAATTGATAACTAAGAGTGAGAATATTTTTATTTTTACCAACCATAAAAAAATATAACTTCTCACTCATAATTAGTATCTAAAACCTCTGATCATGTAATTTTGCTCAACTTAACAACTCATGCAAGAACTTAACCACCAAAAAACCATTGATATCCTCAATTCCATTATGGAATTTGAACTAGCAGGAGTAGTTCGCTACACCCATTATTCTTTAATGGTGACAGGACCAAATCGTATCCCTATTGTGGCATTTTTCAAAGCCCAAGCCTCAGAATCTTTACTTCACGCTCAACAAGTCGGAGAAATTCTCACAGGTTTAGAAGGACATCCTACATTAAGAATCGCTCCCATAGAAGAAACTTTCAAACATAACGTTAAAGACATCTTACAAGAAAGTTTATCCCATGAAAAGAAAGCCTTGGATATGTACAAAAGTCTTCTAGAAACAGTCACTAATGCTAGTATTTATCTAGAAGAATTTACCCGTGGTATGATCGGACAAGAAGAAATGCACAATCTCGAACTCAAAAAAATGTTACGGGATTTCAGCTAATCCAGTCCCCCTCCTCACTGGCGGGGAGGGGCTAGGGGTGGGGTTCTATGGGACAAGCAGAGAATTGTGCTTTTACCCCTACAGCAGTGACGAGAAGCAAAAATTTACAACTAACAATTAATAAAAATGAATTTTAGTACCGCCTTACCTACTTTTGTAATTACCCTCCGAGAAGGTGTAGAAGCCGCTCTGGTTGTGGGTATTGTCCTTGCATTATTGAAAAAAGCCAAACAATCTCAACTCAATCTTTGGGTGTATGCTGGTGTGGTTGTGGGTATTATTGTTAGTGGTTTAATCGGTGTTTTATTTACCGGGATCATTAAATTTTTAGCATCTATTAATCCTGAATATACCTCTGTAGTTGAGCCAACATTAGAAGGTGTATTTAGCATATTAGCAATAATTATGCTCAGTTGGATGCTGATTTGGATGACAAAACAAGCCAGATTCATGAAAGCCCAAGTTGAAGGAGCAGTAAACGACGCATTAGACAAAAATTCAAATGCAGCTTGGGGAGTTTTTAGTTTAATTTTAGTCGCCATTGTCCGCGAAGGATTTGAAACCGTTTTATTTGTTGCAGCTAATTTTCAACAAGGTTTATTACCAACTTTAGGCGCGTTTACAGGTTTAGCCGCAGCCGCAGCTATTGGTGTCTTATTATTTAAATGGGGTGTGAAAATTAATATTCGTCAATTCTTCCAAATTATGGGCGTTTTATTAATATTAATTGTTTCTGGTTTAGTGGTTTCTGGGTTGCATCATTTTGATGAAGCTATAGCTAATTTAGCTTTAAGTAGTCGTTCTTCAGAAGATCTTTGTTTTTATTATGAACACTTTACTAAAATTCACTCCTGTATCTTGGGTCCAATAGTTTGGAATACGGAAAAAATCCTCTCTGATGAACATTTTCCCGGTATCATTCTTAAATCTTTATTCGGTTATCGAGATAAAATTTATATTGTTCAATTTGTGGGATATTTACTATTTATCGTCACCATTGGTGGTCTATATTTCCGCAGCATTACAGGTGGAAATCATCAGAATATCAAAAGTAAAATCATCACTAGCACTCCAGAGCGGAATTAAAACTAAAATATGGCTAAATTTGAGGTTCATGCAAATTACACAAAAATTAATTAACCTCAAAAGTAGCCTTTAAAAAGGTAAAATTATTATCTATTACCCATTACCCATTACCTGTTACCTGTTACTTATTACGTAGGTTCTAGTCCGAACCCTGAAAAGTCGAACTAATTATAGGTACTGGCTTTTGAGAAATATGTGACATGGCTTTGGTTCGCGGAAGATGGCTAGTATTAGCCAATACTGCTGTCAGTTGTAACAAAAATGTAATAAAGGCTGCTTGCATAAGTTTTTCTAGCATAGTACCTCTGTTTATTTATATGGATATAGCAATGGTAGGTTCGATGTAAATGTTATTGTTAATACATTTTGTATTGGCGATTGATCGGATTAGGTAAGTATGATTCGAGAATATCTAACAAAAATGTCATCTAACTCTACTCTGAAATTTACTTAATCATTTTAGACGTTTGTTTTTCTGAAAAAGTGTCTTGAAAATATAAATTAATGTTTAAGTTTATTAAATTTAAGTTATAGCGTTTCCCACTCTAATGAACTACACACTCATTTATTCACTGTTCCCTGTTCCCTGCTCCCTGCTCCCTGTTCTCTAAAATGAAAAAACTTTTTACCTCACTAGTATGAGAACGGCTATAATGCCTTTCACTAATTGTTGTACTCTAATTACCCAATGCTTAAAAACCGTAAGAATACCCAATTATCAAAAACCGTAAAAATACTGATATTCCTCTCAAATACCTTGTCATGCTCAGAAACTTGTTAATAAGTAGTCGTGCAAAATAAATTTCATATTTAGGAGAGGGAACTCTTAACAGGGAACAGGGAACTCTTAACAGGTAAGGAGTAGAGAGATTTTTGTTTTCAATAACTATGTGCAATTAATTTTGCTTGGGTACTTATTTGCTAACTATCTTTTCTAGGACTTGCACAAGTGTCACTAAAAATACTTTTAGAGCATCCTGTTAACAAGTTCAACACAATCACCCCTTGTCACCGATAGAATAAATGGAAAATAGCTAAAAACACGCTAAATGATTCCTATCGTTATTGAACAATCGGGTAGAGGCGAACGCGCCTTTGATATCTATTCACGGCTGTTGCGTGAGCGGATTATTTTTTTGGGAGAACAGGTTGATAGCAATCTGGCTAACTTGATTGTTGCTCAACTCCTGTTTTTAGATTCTGAGGACGCGGAGAAGGACATATATATGTACATTAATTCTCCTGGTGGTTCGGTGACAGCGGGAATGGGTATTTTTGACACTATGAAGCATATCCGCCCCGATGTCTGTACAATTTGTACTGGGTTAGCAGCAAGTATGGGAGCTTTTCTCCTCAGTGCTGGTACAAAGGGTAAGCGCATGAGTTTACCCCATTCACGGATTATGATTCACCAACCTCTCGGTGGCGCTCAAGGACAAGCCACGGACATCGCTATTCAAGCTAGAGAAATTTTGTATCACAAGCAAAGACTGAATCAGTATCTCGCTGAACATACTGGTCAACCTTATGAGCGGATTTCTGAAGATACCGAACGTGATTTCTTTATGTCTCCCCATGAAGCCAGGGAATATGGCTTAATTGACCAAGTAATTGACCGTCACGCTGCCGGTAGTCGTCCTGTGGCTCTGGTTTAGTTATTAGTTATTAGTTAGTGGTCATTGGTCAACTCACCACTGACCACTGACCATTGACAACCAACTAAAATCCCGCAATGGGATCTGGTTGAGATTTGAGATAAGTGAGAAAACCCCTTAATTCTTCTTCACTGAGCAGAGAACGCCCTCGTTTACTGTAGGTTTTGAGCAGATAATCTTTTCCCTGTTCTGGTGTCCAGCCTAACCGCTCGATTTCTACATCTGTTTGGGCAATGACATCAGATAAATTTACTGGTTCTTTTTGTCTCTTCTTTTTACTCAGGGTTGACTGTACACCACTATCCTCTTCAGGGGTATAACTACGAGGGGTAAAAGGTGTGACATTACTGGCAGAACTAGAAGAGACTTCTGACAAGGGTTGATACTCTGGTTTTGCAACTTTAGTATCAATTTTCTCTTCTAGTAAGGGTGGTGTATGTATCTGTGTGTTACTGACAGAAGGAACAGGTTTTGATTCATCTAAGTTAGATTTTATTTGTGGTGGAGCAACCGATGATAATATAGATTTTGTCACTTCTGTCGGTGCATTTTTGATCCCCAACACCGTCAAAGCTCGGTTTATGGCGTGATCTTCTGCCGCTTCTACTGTTTCTGCCCCGGCGATCGCCGTTGCACGGGTGATACCTTCGAGTTGTATACTAACACGGACGATATATTTCCCTTGAAAAATCTCTATTAGCTCTGATATTATACTGCCGTTGGGGTACAAGTTATGGAATTGCGCCAACATCATACATTCAATCATTTTTATCTGAATTATCAAAAATAACACACCCGGCAACTTATGGAAAAATGCACAATAGACAATTGAAAACTCATAACTGTCAACTGACTAGATAAATTTTCCTCTACCCTTAAATGCTATACTAAATACCCAATTAGACATTTAGAAGTATTTTCTCACCAAGTGCGCCCGAAATCTACAATAATAAAGATCGGGTTTGCCCTCGCTCCTGGTGTTTTACTGCTTACCTGATTGTTACCGATTCTACATAAGGCAAAATTGGGGGTTTTCGGCAGTTTCTTAGGGTGAAGATCTGGCTAACGCCACGCTATGCTATCAGATACTGATGGCGTGAAATTACCTTCATTCTCAAGAACTAAACACCTGTGGTTAAAGCTGTGTATAGTTTTTGGGTGCTAACCTTGAGTTGTTCTTAGCCGTCTCTGACTAACCCATAATCTAAGTTACCGAATGGTTAATCATTGAGTATCAGGAGTGCATGATGGGTATTGTTTAGATCAAACTAGGGGTCACGCAAGCAAACTCTGAAATTGTTGTGCTGTGAGAAGTCACAAGGGGGAGATTTCTCCTACCGTAACCGCAACTATGGTTAAGGCCATGCTGCGCTATCGGCAGCCTTACGTTCTCTAGAAAACACTACGCGCGAAGTAGGGGTAATTCGTGTCACAGATGAGGGCGGACTGGCATGATGTAACCCAAGAGGAGGCAAAAGGCAATCATGCTATTCCCTGTTCTCTGTTCCCTATTCCCTAAAAAATGATGTTTTGACCAAAGGTCGGTTCACTGCATGGAATTTTCAATCGCTACACTTCTTGCCAATTTCACAGATGATAAATTGGTGGCTCGTAAAGTTCTAGAAAAAAAACTAGGTTGTGAGGATGAAGAAAGTCTAGAAAAACTACAAATTACCTTGGATGTCCTGGAAAAAATCGGGTTGTTGGTTAAGGAACGGGGGAAATACCGCCGCATCACCGAGGAAGGCTTGATTGAGGCGAAACTACGTTGTTCCAGTAAGGGCTTTTGCTTTGCAATTCAAGATAGCGAAGGCTCGGAGGATATTTACATCCGCGAAAGTCATTTGAGTAATGCCTGGAATGGCGACCGTGTATTAGTGAAAGTCCTCAAAGAAGGTAGTCGTCGGCGATCGCCAGAAGGTGAAGTCAAGTTGATTATGGAACGATCTAATCACACTTTACTGGCAAGAATTAAACAGGTAGATGGCGGTTTTCGGGCTGTTCCTTTAGATGACAGATTGCTGTTTGAACTGAAATTACAACTCAATAGCATGAAGTTGGAAGCAGCAATTGATCACTTAGCTCACGTGGAAATCCTCCGCTATCCCTTAGCACAATATCCTCCCTTGGGCAGGGTGGTGCAAATCCTGGGTAGTGATGCCGAAGCCGCAGCTGATATAGATTTGGTAACTTGTAAACATGATTTATCCCGCACTTTCCCTGATCACGTCCTTGAGGCAGCAGCAAAGTTACCCAAGAGACTCCTCAAGGCGGACATGAAAAATCGTCTGGATTTGCGTGATGTGTTTACATTTACTATCAAAACTGCCAACGGTGATGAGTCTGTGTTTGAAAATGCCTTTAGTGTGGAAAAAACTAGTCCCGATCATTGGCGATTACTGTTTCACATTACGGATGTTTCTCACTATATTCAACCAGATGAAGCCCTAGACAGGGAAGCACTCAAGCGCGGTAAATCGGTGTATTTGGGGGAATTATTACTACCAATGTTGCCGCCAATGGTAACGGAACGGTGTTCTTTAGTCCCTGGTAGCGATCGCCTGAGTATGACTTTCATAATTACTATTAACCCCCAATCGGGAACCGTGTTAGAATGGGAAATTGATGAAAGTGTGATCAATGTAGACTTAGCGATCAATCAAGTAGAATTACATAGTATTCTCTTGAGTGAAGTGACTAAAGTATCCAATCAAGCCCAAGAGCAATTACAAGACCTACAAACTTTAGCCACTGCTATTAAACAAGCGCGTCTAAATCGTGGTAGCTTACGGTTGAATCTCCCACCCAGTCATAATCCCTACTATGATGAAGGGGCTTTGGGATCTGTTGTGATTAATGATTTACCGGGGCGATCGCTAATGACTGAGTTGGTAATATTAGTTAATCAACTTATGGCCGATCATCTTAGCGCTCTGGGAGTTCCTTGTCTTTGGCGAGTTCAAGGCACACCTGACCCGGAAGATGTACAAGAAATGCTCAAACTAGCGGTTAATTTAGGTGTGGAATTAGGACTAGATCCAGAATTGGAAATCCAACCCCTAGATTATCAACATTTAACGGCCGCTTTTGCTGATTCCCCTTCTGAACAAGTTCTCACCTATTTATTACAAGACACACTCAAACCCTCTGTCTACAGCACTACTAAAAGTTCTCATTTTGGACTGGCTTTGTCCCAATATGTTCACGTTACTTCCCCCTTACGTCGTTATCCAGATATTCTCCTGCAACGAGTGTATCATAACTTACTAGAATATGGACGCGATCGCCGGAATACCCGCGTTAAAGAACGGATTAACCTGCGCCATTCTAATTGTCACGAAGAAATTAATTGGAATGTTCTCCCTCCAGAACTACAACAAGAACTTCAAAGTGACTTAACCAGAGTGCTAGTACAGATTAACGACCGGGAAAAAGAAGTTCAAGAAGCTGAAGCAGATTTAGCCGGACTACAAAAAGCCTCATTAATGAAACAACGGATTGGTGAAGTATTTGCCGGTGTGATTACTGGTGTTCAATCCTACGGCTTTTTTGTAGAAATTGAAGTACCAATAGAACCGCCCACAGAAGACAATTTAGCTAATACCTTACGGGTAGAAGGACTGGTTCACGTCAGTTCCCTCAAAGACGATTGGTATGAATATCGCGCTAGACAACAGGCTTTATTTGGGCGGAAAAATCGCGCTTCCTACCGATTGGGCGATAGCTGTATGGTGCAAGTCAAGAGTGTTGATTATTACCGCCAACAAATTGATTTAGTTACCGTTGGTGCTGATGGTTTACCCAAAAGTACCAGCGCAAATACAACCAATGACGATTCAGCAGATATTGATCCACCAAATCAAACAGAATCCTTTGACCCGGAACTTGATGATCAGGAATAGTCAGTTGTTCTTTGTCAGTTGTTCTTTGCTGTGAATCAATTACCAATAACCACTGACCACTGACCACTGACCACTGACCACTGACCACTAACCACTAACCACTGACCACTGACCACTGACCACTGACTAATGACCAATAAAACCAAACCTTTAATCCTGGGCGTAACCGGGGCCTCTGGTCTAATTTACGCCGTTCGCGCTCTTAAATTCCTCTTAGCAGCAGAATATGAAATTGAATTAGTAGCCTCTAAATCAACTTACACAGTTTGGCAAGCTGAACAGGAAATCCGAATGCCGGGAGAACCAGATAAACAAGAGCAATTTTGGCGAGGACAAGCGGAAGTTCCCCGACAAGGTAAACTCCGCTGTCATCCTTGGAGTGATGTTGGTGCCGGGATCGCCAGTGGTTCTTTTCGCACCTTGGGCATGATCATTATTCCTTGTAGCATGAGTACAGTTGCTAAACTTGCGATCGGACTAAGTTCCGACTTACTGGAACGAGCCGCAGACGTACAAATTAAAGAAGGACGTAAACTGGTAATTGTCCCCAGAGAAACTCCTTTTAGTTTAATTCATCTGCGTAACTTAACCACTCTAGCAGAAACAGGTGTGAGCATTGTCCCCGCTATTCCCGCTTGGTATCACAATCCTCAAACTATAGAGGATTTGGTGGATTTTGTGGTTGCTCGTGCCTTAGATCAGTTGGATATTGATTGTATTCCTATTCAGCGATGGCAAGGTCATTTGTAGTAAGTAAAAATTAAAAATTAAAAATTAAAAATAGAAGAACTCAATTTTTAATTTTTAATTCCGTTTTTAGTAAACTACCGCAGATGAACGCAGATAAAGATGGATGAATTTGATCAACTTTATGATTTATTATGATTTATTTGGTGTGACTCTAATTCGGAAAATATAAGATCTTTCAGGTGGAAGTGATTGATGAGGCTTGAGGCCACGCTATGCTATCGGCCATTTTCCCCTCATGTATTTTTAACTCCTGCTTCAACTTTAAATTTATTATGGATGTAATTCGCTTAATTATTTTGGTGACAACAATCTTATGGCTAATAATTATATTAGTTCAAAATTTTTTGCCTTCACTGCCCCTAGTATTTTTAGGAGTGCGAAGTCAATCATTACCATTAGGATTGTGGGTTTTATTGAGTATAATAGCTGGTGTTTTGACATCTTTAGTAATTACCAGGTTATTAAAATTTGCTGCTGATTTGAACTTACAAGAACAACAATCTATACCCAAATCAATTCCACCTACTCCCCAGCGTGTTAAACAAAATACTCCACGCCCCAGCAATCCTCCTCAAACTCCCGCGAGTCAATTTCATGATCAAGATGATTGGAATACAAATCAAAATCAAGATGATTGGGATGATGGTGAAAATTATGAATCAGTAGCAAAAACTTCTGAAAATAATTCCCGACCTAGTTCCGTTTATTCCTACAGTTCCCAAGAACCAAAAAATACTGGTGTGGGTAAAACCGAAGCCATTTATGATGCTGATTATCGGGTAATTATTCCTCCTTATCAAGAACCGATCAAAGATCAAGCAGATGATGATGATTGGGATTTTTTTGAAGATGATGATTTTGAGGATAACAACGAAAATAAGCCGCATAAACCCTAATTTCTGGCTACTAAAAAGAGATTTCCGACTTCATTCCCACTTTAAAGATGAGCTATTTTCTTCCTTTTTCCTTCTTCGCGCTCTTCGCGTCTTTGCGGTTTATTTAATCCTTATGTTTCTAGTGTGTGTTACGGACAACAATTGCTAAAATTAATCAAAAAAAGCCATAATAATTAATAATTTAACAGGAGAAAAAGACTGGTGACTAATTTATTAAAAGGGGCTAACCTCTACTTAATTGGGATGATGGGAGTTGGGAAAACAACGGTAGGAAAATTACTCGCACAGGAAATTGGTTATAGATTTGTTGATACAGATGAAATCATAGTTAAAGCAGCAGGTAAATCTATCAATGAAATATTTACCGAAAATGGTGAAGTTGATTTTCGTCAATTGGAAAGTGATGTTTTAGGTCAAGTCTGTGCCTATACTAAGTTAATTGTAGCTACTGGTGGCGGTATTGTCATGCAGCAGCAAAATTGGGGTTATCTTCATCATGGTTTGGTAGTTTGGTTAGATGCACCAATACAAATAATATTAGAGCGCTTGGGGGAAGATAATACCAGACCACTGTTACAAAATGCCGATCCTCAAGGTAAATTAAGCTTGCTTTTAGAACAACGTCAACATAAGTATTCCCAAGCTGATTTACATATTACCATTACTGCTGGCGAAACACCAGAAGAAATTGCCGATCGCATCTTAACAACAATTCCCGGTATTCTGAAAAAGCAATAATTCCTGCTGGAAATAATCACAATTTGGGGCAATTTGTACACCCGTTTTTTATTCTATATATAAAAAGGCAGAGAAAGCGGGTAATTTCTTATCAAAAGAAAGATGCAAAATTGCCATATCAAGAGTTGAATAGAATTTGGCGTTGCTGAAACCAGGTATGAATTTAGGTGTAGAGTCGAGAATCCCTACCCAGGTCACGTCTCTACAAAGGTTTTGAAATCATCAAAAATCATTTTCATACCTCAAATCAGCAACGCCTAGAATTTATATTCCCTAGTCATTCTCTGTGGATAAAATCTATGAGTATATTTTCTCTTGATGAACTCAAAAATCTCGTCCAAAGTCCTCAGTATCCGTGCGTTTCTCTATATCTAAGAGTGGAAAGATTGGGAGGAGAAACACGACAAAATCCCATTCGGTTTAAAAATTTAATTCGGGAAGCGGAAAAACGCTTAGATGCAATGGGTTTACGTCCCACTGAGTCGGTAAATTTGCTCAAACCAGCGATGGAATTAGATAATATTGGTTTTTGGGAAAATCAAAATCAGGGATTAGTAATTTTTAGTTCCCCCAATCTATTTCGTTACTATTGTTTACCAATTTCTTTTCCCCAATTAGCAATTGTTGGTAAGAATTTTCATATCAAACCCTTACTAGAACTGATTAATAATGATGGAAAGTTCTATATTTTGGCCTTGAGTCAAAATCATGTCAAATTTTACTCAGGAACGCGCTACAAGCTGGATGAAATAGCAGTAGAAAATATGCCTCAAAATCTGGCGGAAACACTTCTAGAAGATGAATTTCAAAAAGGTGTACAGCACAGAATTGGCACACCGAGAAGTGTAAGTTATGCCTCTCAACAACCGGGTTCTGTTCATGGTCAGGGGAGTTCAGATCGGGAAAAACATGAGCGAGAGATTTTAAATTTTTGTTATGCTGTTGATACTGCATTACATGAAATATTACGAGATGAAAAAGCACCTTTAATATTAGCAGGAGTAGATTATTTATTACCAATTTACCAAAAGGCTAATACCTATCCACATTTTTTAGAAACAGGTATTACTGGCAATGTGGAACTGATGAAAACCGAAGAATTAAATCGGGCAGCTTGGGAAATTGTTTCTCCTTTATTTCAACAAGAATATGAGGATATAATGGCTGTTTATCTACAATTAGCGGGGGAAGAAAGCACCAAGATTACTAATGACATAAAAACAATTATTCCGGCTGCATATTATCAACGAGTTGATACCTTGTTTGTGCCTTTAAAACAACATATATGGGGTAAATTTGATTTACCAAATGCCACAGTTGAACTACACCCAGAACCAGCGCCAGAGGATGAAGATATGTTAGATTTTGCCGTGATTCATACCATATTAAATGGTGGTAGAGTTTATACTCTTGAACCAGAAGCAATGCCTAGTGGATTCAAAGTAGCGGCTATTTGCCGATATTAATTTTAAGCAATTTTAAGCAATTTTAAGCGTCAGATCCCCGACTTATTTAAGAAGTTAGGGATCTTGTTGTATATAACTAATTTAGGATTACTATTAAGATGACTATAGGAATTGAAATTACAACACAACTTTTAAAGCTTGTTCAATTATATCCACATATTCCTCTACTTTATACATCCGGTAAGCTTTTTTGTCAATTTGATTTTTGATTTCTATTTGTCTAAGTAAAACTGTTTCTAAATCTGATCTACCAACTTCTTGTGAAACTCTATTTGCAATGAGTTCTAAAGTACGAAGATTACTAAATCTATCTTGATCATATCTCTTAACTTTAATGACATCAAAAGCAATATTAACTAAGTTTCCTATTTCCCGTGATAATTTTTGTTTGCGTCGGAAAGAAGCATCAAATTCAGTTAAATAAATCAATCTTGCTAACAGATATCTCCGTAAATAAGAATTACGAATATTCACGTTAGCTACTTCTATCCATTTTCTATCACCTTCCTTCCAATCTTCATCATCGGTAATTTCTCCCCACATTATATATCCATTTGCAGTTGGTTCAATTTTTAATGCTAATAAATGTCCTTCTGCATTTGCATTAGCACTTTCCCATTCAATATCTACAGCATAATCACTAGATAATTTATGATATTCATTTAACGATACTTCCTTGCTAGGAATTTTCGCAGCTTTAGCTTCATAAGTCGTGATAATTTGATAGCGATTTTGCCATATTTCATGAGCTTCACGACTTAATTTTATTAATTCTTGATAATCAGAATTTGTCTCATCATTAAATGGGAGAATTGGTAAATCACCAACTTGATTTTCAAAATATTCAAACATTCCTTTTCCTGTTAATTTGCCAATTCCACCTAATGCACGATAGCGAAACTCTAAAACTTGGGAATTGATTAAAGCACAGATATAGTAAAGGATATTAACATCAGTATTTGCACATTTTATATAAGCAGCTACATCACTTTTAAAACCAAAAATTCCCTGTTCATCAACAAAAAACTTATTAGAATTTGCACGACGGGGAAAGAGAATTTTTGCATCTCTCATTCCGTAGCGTGGCCGATGCAAATGAAACCACTCATAACTACTGGTTTTATTTTTATAAACATCTCTGCTTTCTAATTCTGAACGATTTTCCTGTAAATAGGTTTTGACAGACTGTGGTAATTCTTCCCATTCTGTTTGATGAGTATAGTACAAAATTTGTGTATCTGGTGGTTCACAACCATAGGAATTAATATCAGAAATCGCAACTCTTTGTAAATAATATTCATCAGGAAATCTTTGTTTAAATTCACCTTCAAAAATAGAATCACGACCTGTAGTAATACCTTCTGTATAACGTACCCAGTCTATATCTCTTAATTTAGTACCCGATTTATCAATTTTCTCAAAAATATGATTATAGGGTGAAATTTGCCAACGATGATCATTTAAGTTAGATTGAGTAATATCTACCTGAGTTACACCTTGACTTAAATGTAAAGAACAATCATCACTGATAAAAGTATTTTTCACAATATCCAAATCCAGAACATAAAAAGTAGTAAAAGTATCTTCTGGTTGAGGATTTTTCCTTTGCAATTGCATAATACAGGTAGCAATTCCCGCTTGAAAAACTTGATGTCCTAAAAAATCAATAATGTTAACTATCTTCGTATTTTTACAAATAAATTCTCGTAAACTTCTAGATTTATCACCTTGAATAAAAGAACGAGAAATGATAAAACTTAAATAACCATCTTCCTGTAAAATATCAAAACCCCGACGGAAGAAATAAAACAAAATATCAGTTTTATCAGTGTAAATATCAGAATAGGCAAATTTTAACCATTTTAATTCTAATGCACCTCTACCAAAGGTAGCATCAACATTAAAATAAGGAGGATTACCAATTATTGCAGAAAATCCTCTTGCTGATTTTGGTAATCTAGGATCAAATATATGAGGAAATTCCAATTCCCAATTAAATGGTTTTTTTAGTACAACTTCCCCAACCGCAGTTGATAAAATCATCAATTCAGATTTTACCCTTGCTAATTCTCCTGAAGTCCAATTTTTTAAACAATTTTCTAAATTTTGATCAGCATGAGTTTCTTGTATGATTAACTTTCTAATTTCTTCTATCTCCTTATCTTCAGCATCTCGATTTTTAATTAAATTCACCACTGAATTGATACTTTCATCACTAGCAAAAAAAGCAGTTAACACCGGATTAACTTCTTGATTAATTGCGGTAATTCTAGTTTCTAAATTACTCACAGCTTGATTTCTTTCAATTTCTGTTTGGGTAGTATCTCTAGCAATTTTAGCCAAATCTGCGACTATTACTAATTGTGTTTCAAAAGGTTGTAAATTAGCAGGACTATGAACTAAACTATCACCAACACGAATATTTAAAGTTAGTGCGGGAAGATGGGAATAAATAGAACCATTGCGTCTACCATATTCACCGGGACGCGCACGTAATAACCTAGTCCATAATGATAATTTTGCTAATAAAACCGCTTGAGGATCTCGATCTACTCCATGCAGCATTTTTACTAAAATTTGTTCTTCAGGATTAATAATGGGTTGGGGTGCTACATGACTAAATAAATCAAAATTTGTGGGAATTTTAGCATTTTGACAAGCTAGATTATAACGTTTAATTTCTGTTAATAAATAATCAAATGCACCTAATAAAAATGAACCTGAACCACAAGCAGGATCAAGCACTGTAATTTCTAAAACCGATGTTGCTACTAAATAAGCTTGTTGTAATTTACCTGTTGCTAGTAATTCAATTGCTTGATCAATTTTCGGTTTTACTAAAGGTTGTAAAGTTTGCTGAACAATGCGACGGACTATATAATTAGGAGTATAGAAAATACCTTCTTTTTTGCGCGTTTTTTGATTTTCTAATATTTGAATAATATTATTTTCTAAAATTAATTGATGAGCCAAAAATTGTTCATAAGCAGTCCCTAAAATATCCTGGGTTAAAGTTGTAAAATCATAGTTATAAATTGAACGATAATTAGCCAATATTCCTGTAATGGGATAAAGTATTCCCTGTTGGGGAACAGCATTAATGACAATAATTGATTCTAAATATTCAACATCAATAATTAATTCATCAATCCAGGAAGGTTGAAATAATTCAGTATTATATCCCACCCATGTATGACGAAAAGCACGCCTTAATTCTTCAATAAAAGGTAAATCAGGAAAAGTTTGCTGCCAGTTGTAATAAACTCTACCCAAATAATTAAATGGCATTTCTCGGCTAAAGGTTTCTAAAAGTCTAATTAAGAGAAAACGATTTAAAATAATTTGGGCAGCTTCACGAATTTGATCTAAACTTAAATCAGGGTGAGATTTTTTAATGCCATTAGCAATAATAATTCGCCAAATTTTTAAATCTGCTAGAAATTTTGCCCCTAATTCTTCTCTAGATTTTTCACTATAAAAAGCTTCTAACCGATTACTAGATAAATTTTCCCGACCCAAACAATTGTATAATGTAGTTACCAGTTCAGGATCATTTTTCAGATCCTCAAGTGTAAATGACCAAAAAGGTTTACGATCTTGTAATCTTAAAATATGCCATTCTCGAAAATTAGATAAAACAATCCAAAGAACAGGCTCTTGTGTACCAATATCTAAACTATAATTTCTAATATAATCTAATACTTGCTTTTCATTCGTTTCCCAGATATTTTTATCCCATAAACTTTTAGCTTCAAAGAGCAATTTTGGATGTTTACCGACTTCATTACGCAGCAAATAATCCACCCATGTAGTAGTACCAATTAAACTCCGAATTGCACCTTCTAAAGTCCGATATTCCCTGGTATAACCTAGTGCATTGAGAAAAGGTACAATCAGATTATCTTTTGTATTTTCCTCTGGTTTACCAGTACGAGATGAAGCCAGCATAGTTTCTGCTGTCGTTATTAAATTAGTCAGATGTTGTTGAAATTGTGGGAATGACATTTATATAAAAATCAATGAACTATGGGGATTGCTATATTATCTATAATAGTTGTTTTTTATGTTATTGATGATAGAATTAAAAAAAATTTACAAATTTCCTAGTTGCTTCCGTGCTGCTGCTAAAATTAATCTTTGTTCAGCACGAGCGATCGCTTGATAGGTCTTTTCTACAGCCTCCGGTTCTACAGAAATAGAAGTAATTCCCCATGCTATTAACTTATCAATTATTTCTGGATAAAGCACGGGAGCTTGACCACAGATAGAACAGGAAATTCCTCCAGCTTGAGACATTTGAATTAATTGAGATATTGCTTTCATGACTACTGGATGACTTTCATCAAATATTGTTGCATATTTTCCCTGTTCTCGATCTACTCCTAATAATAATTGACTTAAATCATTTGTACCAATGGAAATACCCATCACACCAGCTTGAATATATTCAGGTAATAGAAATAATATACTAGGAACTTCTGCCATGATCCATAATTGAAACTTAGATATTTGCATTAACCCAGCTTGCTCAACTTTATGACGACAAAATATAAATTCTTCCACAGTGCGGACAAAAGGTAATAGCAAATTAATATTGCTATAACCAGATGCTTGAACTATCGCTAAAGCTTGTAATTCCAATTCAAAAATCGCCGGATACTGCATATAATTAAAAACACCCCTCTCACTGATAATTGATGACTGTGATAAGGGGGAATCTGCACTCAATGATGTTAAATTATAGGCTGGTAAATCCAAAGAACGATAAAAAATAGGTCTGGGTAAAAAAGCGCGAGCAAACTGCATAATTTGCTCAGATAATAACTCTAATAATTCCTTTTTTCTGCCTTCTAGTAACCATTCTTGAGGGTGTTTTCCCTTGAGAATATGTAATATCATCAATTCTGAACGCAATAATCCCACACCATCTACAGGTAAACTTTGTACTTGTTTAATTAATTGAGGTTGACTTAAATTTACCATTAACTTAGTAGCAATTATTGGTAAATTTGTAACTTGATGATCTGATATTTTCTGATCATCCATTGTTTTTTCCATCTCCGCAATAGGAAAATTTTCCTCTGTGAGACGATATATTTCTCCTTTGTCACCATCTAGTAATAATTTTTCACCTGATTGTAAAATAGTTGTCGCTCCTGTGGCACTAGTAACCGCAGGAATACTTAATTCTCTGGCTAAAATTGCACCATGACTAGTTAACCCGCCTTGTTCAGTAATAATACCAGCAACACCCTGGAATAATGGTAAATAATCAGGAGTAATAACTGATGTAATGAGAATTACACCCTTGGGAATTTGTAGGGATTTTTGTGCTGAATTGAGAATATAAGCATTAGCAATAATTCTACCCCTAGCTGCCCCAATACCTTGAATAAATTGGATATTAGGTTTTATCGCTTGGGGAACAGTAACCTCTGTAATATAGATTTTAGAAGCTAAACGCGAGGAAACAAGTTTCCATTTTACAGTTAAAGTTGTACCCAGTTCACCAATTAGGCGATTTCCTAAAACAATTAATTCTTGTAAATATTCTTCTGGTAAAGCGTATTCTTGTTGTTGAGATTCTGATAAAAGATAAGCCGATAAATAATTATGATTTGATGTTAGCTGTAATTCTTCACTGGCTAAATGTGTGCCATTATCAAGACCATAGGCCAAAATTTTATTACCTAATTGTCTTTCTAAAACCGCCCCGGTTTGCGGTTCTATGTAGTAAACATCTGGTAATACTTCACCATTAGTAATTGCTAAACAATCGCCCCAAGTAGCATCAATATTATAAGCGGAAGGGTTAATATTAAGAATACCAGAGGCAATACAAGAATCAACTGGTTGTACCAATACTCCTAAATTAATTTGTGGTAAAGTAATACCCACACTTCGCCAATATACTAAACTTCTAGCACGGAATAACTGACTCCAAAGTAACTTTAAAGCTGCGCCAATTTCCACTTCTTCACAAGCACAAAATACCGGATCTAATAACCCGGACACATTTTTCATCTCTTGATTAGTTGATAATGCCAGACTGGGACGCAAAATTAAACCACTTCCTGGCCATTGTTTACCAGCTGCAAAAATTTTTCTTACCCAATGGGGTGGGACACTAGCTGAGATAATTTCCTGACGCAAGCGGCCAGCTACCTGCTGAAGTTGTCGCCAATTATTTACATCTAAATGTAGAGAAGAATGGGGTAAATCAGCAATTAAAGACTCTGAACTGTTGAGATTTTCTAGGAATTGCTTTAAAACATCCGCTGCTACCACAAAACCAGGGAGAACAGGGTAGCCTCGTTGTTGAATTTTGCTTAAGTAAAACGCTAAAACGCCAACTTGAGCGCGGTCTTGTAGTGTGATTTTGTCCAGCCAATAGAGTTTATCCACTCAATTCATTAGGTGTCAGTTTATATGTAATTCTGTTTTACCTTAAAGTCGTTCGTAAGACCAACAAGGGAGTGAGTAAGTAGTCAGACAAAATTAATTATTAATATTTTTGATTAAGAGGATGTTTTAAAAGTCTAAGGGCGATTAGAAATCACATCTACACAGACAAAACCTGCCTACGCAGGTTTCAAATCCTTAATTTTTCGTTAGTCCAC
>OMJF01000281.1 GCA_900299285.1 Anabaena sp. 54
CAACCACAGGGGGTTTGCCCCTACGTAATCCATTGATTTAGGTATGTTTAATGCCCCCGTGCCTACCCCTATTTTGGGGCAACCACAGGGGGTTTGCCCCTACCTAATCCATTGATTTAGGTATGTTCAAAATGTTTAATTAATTTTGCCCATATACATACCAATTTTGTATAAATATGCGCCAAATTTAGAAAGTAACAAACCACAGAGACAAGGAGAACAGAGATTAACACAAAAATTAGAATTAATAGTGATTAAAAAGTCATATTTTGAATATTTCCTGTACCTCCTGGCATGACAACCATACCAATTTTATCTGCTAATTTTTCGAGGTTAGGCATGGCTAAAATTTCTGCTAATTTAGGATTTGGTTCAGCTTTTGCTGCTGCTGTTAATTCCTGTATAGCTTGATTAACTTCAGGGTCTTTTTTTGCTGCTGCTTCTACTTCCAATACAGCCTGACCATAATCTAATGGTTGTTCTGGTGCTTTCTCAATAGCGGTGACAGTCTCCGGTGATTGTTTTTTCAAAGCTGCGATGAACTGCTTAGTTTTATTAGATAAACTATCACCAATATTTTCGCCAATTTTTTCTAATGCTTTGGTAGCAAGTACAGTACCAATTGCAACTGCGCCTGTGGTTAATGGTTCCATTGGTTAACTATTGTAAAGTATTATTTTTGTCTATTACAGAATTTTCCGGTGTAATGAGGTACAGTTTGGGCGGGCAAGATGCCCACCCCACAAGAGTTTCATGATTATAATTTGTAACTCATAAAAACGAAATCTGCTGTATCTTGCCAATTATAGTATAAATATGGAAAATATGCAAGATTAATGTAAGTTGGTAATTATAGATATTGTCTGAATCAAGATGTCCAGGATTAAAGGATTAACAGGATGAAGACAGGAGTTTTATCTGTAAAAATATTACCTGATTCAGATATAATATAGCAAGGAGGTGTTTTTATATGATGAATCTACAAGAAATTATTAACTCTATTGAAAACTTACCAACAGAAGACAGAGAGTATTTATTTGAGTTTCTCCGTCAACAAAGAGTAGAAAATCGGCGTTTAGAGATTTTAGCTAATGCAAAAGAAGTAACAGAAGCATTTAAAAATGGAACTGCTAAAAGGGGAAGTGTAGATGATTTGATAGCGGACTTACTAGGAGATAAATAATTAGTTTGTTGATGCTGTTGCTTAACCATGTTATTATAAATAAAATTACTTGGTATCATACTATGATGATTACTCAAGCAGTAGAATCACAAACGAACATTGCGGAAGATATACCAGAGATTATTTTCCCACCTAGTGACCTATATAGTGATGAACCTCCCGTGGAAACAGAACTGCATTTACGACAAATTATCCTCTTATTCCAATGTTTAGAATGGTTATGGAAAAAAAGAACAGATTTTTATGCTGCGGGGAATTTGAGTATTTATTATAGTCCCCATCAGAAAAAATCAGAAGATGTGAGAGGACCTGATTTTTTTGTAGTCTTAGGAACAGAAAAGAAAATTAGAAAAAGTTGGGTAGTTTGGGATGAAAATGGTCAATATCCTAATGTAATTGTAGAAATTCTTTCACCAACCACAGCTAAAACTGATAGAGAAACTAAAAAAGAACTTTATCAAAATACATTCCGCACTCCTGAATATTTCTGGTTTGATCCTTATAGTTTAGAATTTGCAGGTTTTTATTTAATTCATGGAAAATATCAACCTGTAGAACCCAATGAAAAAGGACATCTATGGAGTGAGGAATTGGGTTTATTTTTAGGTGTTCATCAAGATTTATTAAGATATTTTACATCAGATGGAAATTTAGTTCCTACACCAGAAGAAAGCGCGGAAATGGCAGATCAAAGAGCCGAAATAGAGGCTAAAAGAGCTAAAATGGAAGCTGAAAAATCCCAAAGGTTAGCAGATAAATTGAGGGAGTTAAATATTGATCCTGATACAATTTAATCTACTATACAATCTAGGGTGATTAAAAAAAAGGTTTAGCAATACTAAACCCCTACAGAAATATGAAAAATATCCTCAATAAAAGTCATGAACAATGAATCACAAAAATCTACTTTTGAAAAATAGTTAATAGTACGAATCCTAATAAATTATGATGTTCTAAACAAGTTAATCCAGCATTATTCCCCATTTCCGCTCTTTGTTTTTGGCTATAAAATCTAATTCCTGTAGGAGAATGGGGGGTAATTTCACATCCTGATGAGTTATTAAAAGTAATGTCCACTAAATAAAATTTACCACCAGGAGAAAGTACCCGTGCTACTTCTTTTAAAACCTGATCTGGTTGGGGATAATGCAAGAAACTGATAGTATTAAAAACCGCATCAAATTGTCCCTCAGCAAAGGGTAAATTTTCCGCGTTACCTTCAAGGTAAATTAAGCGAGGACGGTGGCGGTTATTTTGTCTCGCAAGTCGCAACATTTGGGGTGATAAATCTAAACCAGTGCCGCTAATTTCTGGAAACTGATTTGCTAATCTATCTAATAAGCGTCCAGTACCGCAACCTAAATCTAGTATATTGGCCTTGGGTGATAATTCAACTTTTGTGAGTAATCTTTTATGAATTGCTTGATAAATAAAGGAAGGAAATGTCCAATCATAACTATTTGCCCAACGATCAAATAGTTCTTTTTTGTTATTAATCATGTTGTTAATCATGGCTGGTATATTGTATTTATTTTATTATAACAAAATAGAAGATAAATCCCCGACTGTTGAAGAAGTCGGGGATCTGGTGATTTTAGGGATTAAAATATAATTTAGGACTTATAACCAATCTCGATAGGCGGAAATTTCATTCACTCCAATTTCAAAGGGTGAACCTTTACCAAAGGGAGGATAAACGCGAATTTTGGCATCTTTAGTGAATCTTTCCAGCCTATTTCCCAATTGGGGAATATTACTAACTATATGCCAATAGGCAACTAGATCGGGACAGTCTACAATTAATATCAAAGTGGTCTTATTTGTGGTCATGTACCACTGACAATTAGATAATAATACTTGGGTAATGCGATCGCACGCATAAAAGAAGCACTTACCAATACACTGTTCCAACTCTAAATGTAGCATTCCATCCTCTTTTGTTACCTTAGTAGGAGGTAAATCATCGGGAGGAAGTAAGGAAAGTTTAGACATAATTCCGCACCTCTTGATTGTAGCGTTGCAAACTTTCTCGATTTTTTTGTAAGGAAAAAGATGAAGGTTTTAACGCTAGTGTGCTGAGATTTAGTTCATCCTGAAATTTCTTAATTCTGTCACGACAACTGTTGACATCACCAATAATTGAATTTTCCAGCAAATAGTCCTGATCAAAACAAATATTTGTCCGATCAAATGCTGGTTGTTGAGGAATTTTTTCCATTACTTGAGTAGAGTTATGCGTCATTTCTTTACTAAAATGACGAATAAAAGGTAAAGCTTCATTTACCGCTTCATCATGGGTTTTACCCACAAAAAAGAACCGCGCTAACAGGAACTTTTCTGCACCACTTTGATTAAATTCCCGATATTTATTAACCGTTTTCTTTAGTCTTGCTAAAGAAAACGGCGGACCCCCCATTAAACCAAAGGAATTTTCAGCAGCAAATTTAACTGCATCATCATCACCACTAGCAACATATATAGGAATTGGTTTTTGTAGTGTTTGGGGATGAATTGTGAGATTTTCGCATTGATAATATTCGCCATTAAATGATACGTTAGTTTCATATAATAGCTTTTCAATCAATGCTACTGACTCTAACATTCTGGTGCGAGATTCCTGCATTTTCACACCAAAATGTTTATTTTGTTGTGGAAATGGACCACCTTTAGCTACTCCAAAAGCCAACCTCCCACTACAAAGATTATCCAAAGTAGCAATATCTTCAGCAACGCGAATTGGTTGGTGAAATGGCAATAATACAGCCGCAGTTCCTAAACGAATTTGGGAAGTCAAAGCTGCCAAATGTGCCAATAATAGCAAAATTGAAGGACTAAGATTGAACTCATTAAAATGATGTTCTGTTACCCAAGCTTCTTCAAAACCTAAACTTTCAGCTTCTTTCACCAATAAAACTTGTTCAAAGATAGTGCGTCTAGCATCTTGGTGATGATTTTCGTAATTGCAGAAAAGTCCTGTTTTCATTGTTAACCAAATATTAGATTAGGCTGCCACTAATTGCAACTCCAACCATAATCGAGGTTCAGACTGTTTTAACTTCGACATAGGGTCACGTAGCAATCGTTTAGCATTGAGACAAACTACTTGAATTAGCCCCATATTTTCTGCTAATTCTCTGAGGATTTCTTTTTGGGCTTGAATATAGGGCATTATGTCTTCTCGACAATAAATTCCTATATATTGAAACCGTTTTGCAGGTCGTCCCCAAAAGCAAGTGATAACTTTCACGTGGCAGCCTTCTAAAAGTTCTCCCACAGACGGATAATAGTCATTTACCACTCTGATAAATTCTTGGGCTAGGATGTCCTCAGTAATCATTTGACTGATTCTTCTGTAGCTTCCATAACTCTATTTATTATAACATATAATTATCATTTAAGCATAACAAAAATAAAGATCCTCGACCTTTTAAAGAAGTCGGGGATCTAAAAATATCAAGTTTTTATCGAGAATTACGTTCTGCGACTAAAACATCAGCAATAATATCTGGTAGATTTTTTAAATCTGTATATCCTTCTGCACCAGCAATTGGGGAAATAAAAGTATAATTAGGGTCACAAACTCCTGTGTCATAAACCTGCATAAACCATCTATCAGGTAATCCCTCTACACCCAATTCTACAATATACCAACTCTCACCCATTAAGCGAGAATTAAATACTGTAAACCAATCTCTAAAATCATCAGCAATATTCCAATCTGCTAAGAGAAATTCTAATGATATTTTTCCAGCATCAGTTGCAGTCAATAACATGATTACTCCTGATTGACAACTTGATCAGAAACTTCAGGATATAAACCTAATTCTTTGGCTAATTGTTTAGCAACAAAAAATAGAAATTGCGCCCCATCTTGATTACCTTGATGAGCAAACATTGTGGCTACTTGTAACATTGATTGAACTAAACCAGAGTCAATTAATTCAGGTTTTGCTTCTAAAACTTCTGGTTCTTGACCATTAGGACATTGCAGAAGTTCATCAATTAAATTAAAATACTGTGTTTGGCGTTCGTCTGTCATGATAATTTAGTTTATTCTGAATGATTAAGTTGAAAAATTACTATTCGATGCTTTCTTTCCACAGTCATTTTCGACAATTCACATAATAAATTCTGTGTTTTAACGAACTATTTATGTTCCAAACTATGAGGATGTTTTAAAAGTCTAAGGGCGATTAGAAATCACATCTACACAGACAAAACCTGCCTACGCAGGTTTCAAATCCTTAATTTTTCGTTAGTCCACC
>OMJF01000282.1 GCA_900299285.1 Anabaena sp. 54
ACCTCTAATTCCCAATTTCCGCCTAATGTGGCATTTCCTGTTTTGGTTGCGGTCGCGCTGATGGTGGCGTTGGTAATTTGATGTAATTTGTGAATAAATTCTGCTCCAGCATCTCCTGCGGCGAGGTTACAGCCATAAAGTAGGATGTTAAGATCCGCCCAATACTGTAATTGCTGGTTGTAATTGTGAATATTTGTTAAGTTTAGTTGACTGTTGCCTAAATATAAGCATCCCGGTGAACCGTGGGAGAGGATATGAATGGTGGTGATGTGGGGATGTTGTTGTAAAATTTGGCTAATTTGCTCGATTCCGTCTTGATTTGGGGCAATAATAACTGATTTTACACCCTCGATAATTCCTGCTTGCAGGGTGTGATAGTCGGAAAGGGAAGCATCAATAAAAACAATGGTGGTCGCGGTTTGAGGGAGGAAAGGGTTGTTGAACATATTTTTTTCCTTTGCACCTGGTAGTGTAGGTTTTTATTGTCTGGGGTAGGGAATGAGCAACTTCACGTAAAACCGATATCTATTATAATTGTAATGGATTTCTTCAAAAATACAACCGTATTTTTTTTGATTTTAATGTGTTATTTATAGTTTGTGTTGATGTCACACCAGGGACTTTAGTAACATTTATGCTTTTATATTGTCAGAATCAGGATATCCAGGATGAAAGGATGTACAGGATGAAGATGGGGTTTTTATGATTGTGTTAATGATTGATAATGGTGTGTTACTAGTCGCTAACACATCCTACTATATTTAGTATAATTGTCGAATGACAGCCAATTTTGTCTAGGTTTTCTTGAATTTATAATTTTTTTCCCTGTTCCCTGCTATAAATATAGTTTTTATATATTTGGATTTGGCGTTGCTGATTCGAGGCATGAAAATGATTTTTGATGATTTCAAAACCTTTGTAGAGACGTTCCATGGAACGTCTCTACACCTAAATTCATACTTGGTTTCAGCAACGCCTGGATTTTTTTGTCAATCATCGGGGAGTCAAGTCAATGAAGATATTAGTGTTGAGTTGGGAATTTCCACCCAGGATAGTCGGGGGAATTGCTCGTCACGTTGCTGAATTGTACCCGGAACTGATTAAGTTAGGTCATGACATTCACCTCATTACCCCGGAATTTGGTCAAGCAGCCCTTTATGAAGTCGTTGAGGGGATTCATGTTCATCGTGTCCACGTGGCTGCTAGTAACGATTTTTTGCACTGGGTGGTGAATTTAAATGAGAGCATGGGCGCTTATGGTGGTAAGTTGTTGAGGGAAAACAGTCCCTTTGACTTGATTCATGCCCATGATTGGTTAGTTGGTGATGCAGCGATCGCTCTCAAGTATATCTTTAAAATTCCCTTAATTGCCACCATTCACGCCACGGAACATGGACGTTATAATGGCATTCACAATGATACCCAACGCTATATTCATGATAAAGAATATGCACTAGCTGAAAATGCTTGGCGGGTAATAGTTTGTAGTGAATATATGCGTCGAGAAATCGGGCGATCGCTTTCTGTTACTAGTGATAAAATTGACGTAATATATAATGGTATTCGCTCAGAAAAGAAACGACATGACAAAGATTTTCATCCTCAAGATTTTCGGCGACAATTTGCCACAGATGATGAAAAAATTGTTTATTATCTTGGTCGAATGACCTACGAAAAAGGTGTAACTGTGTTACTTAATGCTGCTCCCAAGGTGCTGTGGGAAATGGGCGGTAATGTTAAATTTATCATAGTCGGTGGTGGTAATACTGAACATCTAAAACGTCAAGCTTGGGATTTAGGAATTTGGCACAAGTGTTACTTTACCGGGTTTCTATCTGATGAATACTTAGATAGATTTCAAACTATCGCCGACTGTGCGGTTTTTCCCAGTCTTTATGAACCCTTTGGTATTGTTGCTTTAGAAAGTTTTGCCTCCCGCGTACCAGTCATAGTTTCCGATACTGGTGGTTTTCCTGAAGTAGTTCAACATACAAAAACGGGAATTACTACCTGGGTAAATGATCCTGACTCTGTAGCTTGGGGAATTTTAGAAGTTTTGAAAAACCCAGATTATTGTCAATGGTTAGTAAATAATGCCTATGCAGATTTAGAAAAAAGATTTAGCTGGCCAAAATTAGGTAAGCAAACAGAAATGGTTTACGAAAGAACAGTCAAAGAACGAGGAGAAATTGTTTGGTAGTGATCAAAAACAGCATCAAAATCAGAACTTACACAAAACAAAACAGAAGGAAAAGGTAATTAATGAAATCAAGCTTTATTAACCCATGCAGGTGAGTTTTGTCTGTGCAAACGCGGTTGATAATTACCCAAACTAATATTAATTTAATCTTAATTTAGACTACTGCATTCATCTTCTTTGGGAAGAATTAAAGACTACTCTGATTATTAGCCGTAAAAAAACAGTACAAACCCTGTACGCTAGGAATTTAGCTCCTCAAATGCGAGAGTTAGAAATGATTGCTGTTTGCTTGACAAGATTTGAATATGACAAAAGCATTCCCAAATATATCCAGGCATTTGCAGAATGCAAAAAACAGCTTGTTGAGGGTGGTAAACCAAATTATCGGCCGTCTAACAACACAGTTAAAGCAGTTCCTAAAAGATATCATTGCTGATCACCAAACTCCCAGCCCTGAAACCATTTATCAATTACCTAAACTAGCCGGTCCTGTTCATAACTTAGGTGGTGGTGGTACTGATGTTGATGATGCCATTCAATGGATGATTAATCAAGTCAGGGGGGGTAGTAACAGCGATATTAAAGTTAATGTTTTAGTGATTCGGGCTGCTGGTAAGGATGATTACAATCAGTTAATTTATGCCATGAAAGGTGTCAAATATGTAGAAACTCTCATTATTCGTAACCGCCAAGAAGCGAACAGAACGGATATTTTTGATAAAGTCAGAAATGCTGGAGTAATTTTCTTTGCTGGAGGTGATCAATGTGAATATATTCGTCACTGGAAAAACACTAAATTAGAAGTTGCTATCAAGTCAGTTTATGATCAAGGCGGTGCTATTGGTGGTACAAGTGCTGGGGCAATGATTCAAAGTGAATATGTTTATGATTCTTGCGCTTGTGTAGATAGCATTGAAACTTACGAAGCCCTTGATGATCCTTACAGAAATATTACCTTTACCTATAACTTTTTTCAGTGGAAGCATTTGCGAGGAACTATTATTGATACCCATTTTAATGAACGTAAAAGAATGGGGAGAATTATGGTTTTTATTGCTAGACAAATTCAAGATGGTGTATCTTCAACTGCTTTAGGGATAGCCATTAGTGAAGAAACTTCTTTACTAATTGATAAGTATGGAATTGCTAAAGTTGTAGGCAAAGGTGCAGCGTATTTTGTGTTAGGAGATCATCCCCCAGAAGTTTGTGAAAAAGGAACTCCTCTGACTTATCACGACTATAAAATTTGGCGAGTTCCCCAAGGTGACACTTTCGATTTGAATAAACTACCGTCACGAGGTTATTATCTCAGAAGCGTGAAGCGGGGAAGATTTGATTTAGATCCTTATTAACTCAAGTTGCTAAGTAGGTTGGCGTTAAAAATTGTCATTATGACAAGGGAGCAGGGAACAGGTTTTGGGCAACTTTACTTTTCGTTACTTATGTTGCTTTTTTTCTGTTCACTTACTTAGTTATCTAGTTGAGGCTGGTAATGGGTAATTGGTGAGTAATTTTCTGTTTTCATCCTGTTCATGTTTTAATCTTGGATATCCTGATGATGACATTTTCCTTAACTAGCAACTTACGTTAATATCTATTTTGTCATCATTCATAACATGAAGTTTATCTCAATTGGTTAGTAATTCTATATAAATTGCAGATGATAAAACCACAGCCAGACGGCGTTTAATACCTGTCACACCCGGAAAATCCACCGTTACCACATCACCAGAATTAAATGTCACTTTGCTATTTCCTCACTTTCTGGAAATATTGAAGCCGTATATTGTAAAGAGAAAGATGTGATATCAAGTTGATCTTCTTCCGTTCAAGTATCACTTTCATCAATAATAGATAAATTTTCCTCAACTAAATTATTTTCTAATGCTTTAAGGATGAGTCTAGCAATTATATCTTGTTCAGTTTCAGGAAGTTGCTTTATTTGTGCGATCGCTTGTTCAAGTAATTCAGTCATAGCTTTTACCGTTAATCATTATCTATTGTACTAGATATGAGACAGCCAGGGAATAAATTAAGAGTCTAAAAGCAAAAGTCGGTTAAAAGCGACTCATAAAAAATCTCTCTTCCTCTCTGCGTCTCTGCGCCTCTGCGTGAGAAAATATTAACTATGATTACCCATCCAATTCATGGGTCAATCTGGCAGATCTGTAGAAGTTCTGGGAATACTGCATACATCAAAACCCTATCCAGAATAACTAAAAGTAATAGTCGGTTTTAAGCGACTATTTTTGTTTTTTAGTATTACTCTAGTTCATCAGGATTGACACCTAAAGCCTTTAACTTTTCAGCTAAAAGTTGGGTTTTTCTCCTTTCTGCGGCTAATGCTGTTTCTGCTTGTTCAGCACGTTTTTTTTCCTGTTCTAGAAGTTGGCAAATTTCCATATATGAATAAAATTTATTACCATCGGGACGATAAATTTGTAATTCTTCCCCTGATAAATCAAACTTAATTCCTAACCTGGGACTAACCCAATTTTCTATTTCCGAAATGACATCTAAACCATCTTCCGTTTTTAACCATCCTCTCAACTGATTGTTTTGAGGATTGTAAATATAATATTCTTCTACTCTATGCCTTTCATAAAATATCAATTTCCTCTCCATTTCGGTTTGGGAATTACTAGGAGAAAGAATTTCAAAAACCACCTGGGGGGCAATATTATTTTCTTGCCATTGTAAATAAGAACCGCGTTTACCTTTTGGTCGTCCAAATACAACCATAACGTCTGGTGCATTGACTATATAATTTTTCCCTTCAATGGGATACCAAAATAAATCACCAGCGACAAAAACATCAGGGTTATCTGCAAATAACCAATCTAAATTTTGTTGAATAACTAATATCCAACGAAACTGTTCTGTATTATTAGCCATTGGTTGTCCATCACTGTCTGGGTAGATGACCTCTGATGTACTTAGCGTTAGAGGTTGAGTAACCATAACTTTAAATTAGTTAGTTGTTTACTTTAGCAATATTTTAGCACTAAAGAATAAATATTCTATTTCTTAGTAAAATTTACCATATCAAAATATTATATATTATCGCGTTGCTGATTTTTGGGATGAAAATAATTTTGCATACATTCAAACCCCCTGTAGAGACATGGGTAGGGATTCTCGTCTCTACACTGAAAAAACATCCCGCATTTATGCCTATTATTATAAGTTAACTGGTGGTTTCTACTTGCCATTCGTCCATAGAAATGTCCGCCGTTTCAATAGCTTTAATACAAAAAGTATTAATATCCTTAGCTGATAAGTTGACATTTATAAATACCCCATTCTCTAATTTTCTCGTATCCCGAAAGTCTTTTTCATTTCTGCTAATAAAACGGGGAAATTGCTCAAGAATATATTCAAATTTATCTGGTTCTAAATCAGCGATCGCATTTAACGTTATTTCTAAAACATCACGCCAACTTTTAACAGGATATTCCTTACCAAAAATTTTTATTTGTTTGGGAGTTGTACCAGTTAATTTACTTTTGGATGGAATTATAAGATTTTCATTACCAAAGTAAGGCCAAATTTGCAAAACTATCTCAGATAAATATAAACTCCTTTTTTCTATATCCTCTCTTTTCCAATTTTCTTGATTTTCAAAGTATTTATTGATTTCTAAATGACTATTAATCAATATTTCTTTTTTATCGGTAAATTCCAAATTATATAATTCACCATTGTAAGCTGTAATAGTTAGATTACCCAAAGAATGAAGTAATAAATCATGAGTTATTCCCCAATCTTCTCCTAGATGTTCTTGCCACCATTTATTTATAGTTTGTGGCATAATATGTTCAATCTCCAGATTATCTAAGCTGACCTGTTCTTTATGATTAAAAGATTCTTCAATAGATTCTAAAATTAATCTACCTTTTTTAGATCGTCCAGCGCCGTACAATTTAACATCCAATAAACTTTTATAAAATTCTGCATCTTTGGGATAATCACGAGTTTGTAAATCTAGTTTTAATCTTTCCACAAAATCAGCATGAGCTAAATTACTTTCTTTGCTCACTTGACAATATAGCACCGAAAAGATTCTATTTAATCCCCTCGTTTGCACATTACAAATAAATCGGCGAATAATGAAATTTTCTAAAATCTGCAAAACACTAATCAAGTCTAATTCTGAAAGTTTGTTTTCCTCATAATCGTGATAACAATTAAGCAAAAAAGGATAAACAGTAGCTACTTCTAAACGGTTGATTCTTTCTAGCAACCGACGAATTTTTAAATTATTTTCCTTGACTGGATCTAAAAGTTTTGCATAATATTCTGAAAATTTATATAAATTTTGTAAATAAGACAGAGCATCACTCTTACTCATTCTATCTTTAATTTCAAAATAAACTTCATCTTTCTTAATTTCCACACCATCTTTTGTTAAATAATGCCTGATAAACTCTGTTAAATTATCATTGAGAGTTTCTTGCATTGGTAGCCAATATTTTTTATAAGCATTGTCTTGATTTTCCGTATTAATTCTCAAGAAGAAATAATTACGAATTAAATCAGCTTGTGTTAAAGGTTCACCTTTAGCATTGAGACTTTCAAAGACTAAATAAGGATTATCTTCCGCACTTAAAACAACACTAACAACAGATAAAGAAGTAGAAATTACTTGTTTTATTTTCACAAATTCCAGATTACTTTGTCTAATCTTCTTTTCAAAAAACGAATAGCATTGTTTAATGATTGAGGCACTTTTATCAATATTGTGTCCTGAATTATCGAGGGAATTAATCAAACTATAAAATGATTCCCTATTTACTTGAGTAGGTTGTAATTTATAAACTTCAGGATCTTGCTGATATTGATTAATTAGGAATTTATTATGTAATTCTTCAGCCAATTGATTATTAGTATCTTTACATTTATCTCGTAAAGCACAAAACAAAATAAAAATAGTAGTTAAACGTTGTTGTCCATCAATTAATAAATATTTACTTACTCCCTCTGGTGATCCGGAAACTGGCATAGTCACAATAGAACCCATAAAATGAGGACGAGGATTAGGAGTATTACATAATTCTAAAATGTCATTCCATAATGCGCCCCACTGAGATTTTTTCCAACTGTAAGGACGTTGAAATAAAGGTACAATATATTGCTTATCGCCTTGAATAATCTCTCTCAGCTTGGTTTCTGATGCTTGCATATAATGGATGTAATCTGATTAACTCAATAGTTATTGTAGTATACAACAATTTTGAATAAATAGTGTAAATAACATCAAATAAAGTAACAAAATTAAACATCAAATAGATCCAGGGAATAAATTAAGAGTCTAAAAGCAAAAGTCGGTTAAAACCGATTCATAAAAAATCTCTCTTGCTCTTTGCGTGAGAACAACCCCTAAAAATCCTCATCATCAACAAAAAACTCTGCATCTTCATCTATTCCAGATTGGGACTCTCCCAAACCCCAAAGAGGCTGTAAAACGGCTGTAGTTAACAAACCGATCGCCATACTAAAAGCTAACATTAACCCAAAGGGAATTTGTATTGATTGAAAAACCAAAAACTTTAAAGATACAGGAGTAGCATTTTGGACAGAAATGAGAGCGATCGCTACTACCCAAACAGCTATAATTAGTAATATTAAAAAATTCGCCAATATCTTCAATATCATAACTTAAATCTTTAAATAAATATCATCCCCCTCCTCGCTTGCGGGGAGGGGTTAGGGGTGGGGTTCTATCCTAACTTAGCGATTTCACCTTCCATGAATTTAGCAATCTGACTAAGTTTTTCCGGTGAGTTAGTTTCCATATACACCCTCACCAAAGGTTCTGTTCCAGAAGGACGCAGTAACACCCAGCTACCCTCTTCTAAATAGAGTTTGATACCATCTTTCCTTCCCACCTCTTTGACCCTAATTCCTGCCACTTCTGAGGGGGGATTTTGAGTATAACTATCAATCACAGCTATTTTATGAGCTTCTGTGAGGTGTAAATCCAAGCGATTGTTATACAAAGGACCATCCGCTTCGGCTATAGCTTCCTGTACCAACACACTTAAAGGCTTACCTTCATAGGCGATCGCTTCAGCCACTAGCATATCTGCTAAAACCCCATCTTTTTCAGGAATATGGCCAATGATACTTAAACCGCCGGATTCTTCTCCACCGATTAAAACAGTGGTTTCCCGCATTTTCTCACCAATGTATTTAAAACCCACCGCAGTTTCATAAATTGGCAACCCATACTTAGCAGCAAAATTATCCAGTAAGTGCGTAGTTGCCACAGTGCGAACAATTGCCCCGTTTTTACCCTTGTTTTTAATCAGATGTCGTGCTAAGACCAACAAAACCGTATTGGGAGTGAGGACATTACCCTGTTCATCAACAATACCAAAGCGATCGCTATCACCATCGGTAGCCAAACCCAAATCAGCCTGATCAGCCTTCACAGAGGCCACCAACTCCACCAACTGTTCCCCTTTGGGTTCTGGCATACCACCCCCAAAAAGCACATCTCTCCAAGTGTGGAAACTTTCTAACTGAGTTCCGCATTGTTGCAGGACTTCATCCAAATAACCACGGGAGGTAGAATATAGGGCATCATATTTTACCTTTAAATTTGCGCTTTTAATTTTTTCCACATCTAACAAGGTGTAGATAAAATGCAAATAATCGGGCTTGGGATCAAAGGTAGAAATTGTACCAGATGGGTTAGTGCTAGGTAACTCATCGGATGCCGTTTCTATATTGGCGACAATAGTATCAGTAATTTCTGGAGTGGCAGGACCAGCATAGTCTGGTATATATTTAATCCCACAATAGGGTGCAGGATTATGACTAGCCGTAAACATCAAAGCCCCTGCGGAATTAAGGTGTTTCGCATTGTAGGCAATCACAGGTGTCGGGCAATCCCGATCCGTAATTTTCACATTCCACCCTAAATCAGCTAACACAGCCGCAGATGTCCGTGCGAACTCATCAGCTAAAAATCTTGTATCATAGGCGATTAAAACAGGTCGGTCTTTAGTATAGGCAGTTGCCAAATAACTAGCGATCGCCCTTGTTACTTTCCGCACATTTGGGAAAGTAAAATCATCGGCAATAATGCCACGCCAGCCATCAGTCCCAAATTTTATTTCACCAGAATTGTTAGGGTTACTCATTTTGCTACTCTTTCCCGTGCATCATCACTACTATGAGGAAGCATCCCGCAAAGCTTGTGGAACAACCACTAGTCCGCAAGTATCCCCAAAGTAATTTCTCCCACTTAACAGTCCTCATGTCAACCGTTACGCACCTAAATTGTGCAATCCTGATCTAGCCAAATCTTGTGGTCTGGGTATCCTGCCCGCTATAATTATACAAATTAAATGCAGTACAGCTGAGAACTTCCCGGAGGACATTCCCAGCCTAGAGACTGAGAACGAGAAAAAAGGGGGAAATAACCTTAAAAAGGCGGTAATTCTTTGAGGATTGTAAACCGAATATGGTTAATAGCTAAGTCACCCAGTGAAATATCTTCTTTAGTCAAGCGGACTCCATTTTGGCTTAAAGTTTCAAAGGATATACCTTTACCAATTTCGATATGATACCAGCATAAACCCATGAAAAAGCGTGTAGGATAGGGACCACCTTCTTCCAGATCATCAGGATTAGATTCCATGGGCAACCAACCCATACCGGGAATGTAAAATTCTAACCAAACATGATTAAAATCGGGTTGGAGGGGAACTCCTTGATGTTCAGCATAGACTGGACATTTATATCTACCAACAGTGCGACAAGGAATACCATTCAAGCGACAAAGTGCCAGTAATACACCTACATATTCTCCACAGGAACCAATACCACGCTCTAAAACTACATCAGGCGAATCAATATGGGGTTTAATACCATAGGATAATTGATCGTAGACGTAGTTGCGAATACTGTACATTTTCCGTAATAAGTTAGTTTCTGAACCAACAGCTGTACGGGCAGCACGGATAACAATATCCGTATCCATTGCTAAATCATCATCATCTACCAGATAGCGAGTTTTTAATTCTGGTGACAGTTCTGGTAACTTTTCCACGTCTCTGGGAGTAATGCGATATTTAATACCACGTACTTCCACAAGTGCTTTCCAGCCAAATATATGACGTTCTCCGGGTGTGAGGGTATCAAATTTAAAAACGGCTACCTTTTGTCCGGCCATGATTTCTTCTGTGAAGGGTAAGCCAATCGCTTCAACTTGTCTAACTGTTTGTCGTTCCGTTTCTGAAGGTAGGGCAATACGCCATTCTATATCGCTTAAATAAACCTCATCCAGGGGGGAAATTTCCTCAAGATAGGACATTTCTATGAGATAACCATTAGAAAGGGCGTAGCGTTTATCCTCCTGATAATGATATTGTAGAGCATGAATGAATGTGCGATCGCGGTATGTTAGCTCATAACAGGGATCAGCATTAGGGTTATCGCGGATATAAGGTTCTTCACTGGAGTATGCCACATAAAGACGATCTTTACCTGTTTCCTCCTGTCCGTAAACAGCGATACCCGTCGGCGAATCAAAAGGAGTAAGAACACTGAAACGAACTTCTCCTGTTGCCCTATCCATAGAGTAAACAGTTTGTTCCGTGCGATCGCATATCCACAGAGTTTCTTTTGTAACAGCTAAATTTTCTATGCCGACACCAGGGGCGTAAAATCTAGTGATTTCCCTGCGGGTATCACGGTCAAAAATTAAAATATAGCCAAGTCTTTGACAACTGACATAAACAGTAGATTCCCAAACAGCAACGCCGTCAGCAGGATAGGGTAAAGTCACAAAATGTTCCAACCCTAAAGAGGCTAATTTGCAAGAGTAGACACTATGACCACGAGTTACCCATAGATAACCTTGCCACATAGCTAACCCAGTAACTTCCTTAAATTCACGGACTTGGTGGGGATTAATAATTTTGCTATTATCGTTGAGGGGGTCAATTTCTAATAAATGACCTTTAATTGTATCAATAGCAATGAACTTATTTTCAGTAAAAGCAATTCCGTGTAGGGTAGCAGCAGTAATTGGCCTGATAATTCTTTGCTGTTCAAAATTCTGGCTCACTGTCAAACTGGGTTGTGGAAAACTCATATCATTAAGCATAGTAGTCATAAATCATTACTTTTTAAGGTTAGTTGTTATTTAGGAAACATGAATTACGCAAAATATCTTTCCAAGCCGCTCTTATTCGCAATCTTTGCTCCTGTTAGGAACGCTTTGGGTTAGTACAGCTTTCGCTTAGTTCGATAGGTAGCGCGTCCGATACTGACTTGTGCGTAAGTCCCAGAGAATAGGGAATAGGGAACAAGAAAGAATAAACTTAATACCCATTACCCAATTTTCTGACATCACTAAATTATGATCGAATCTTGTAACCATTTCCTGTAACATACACAATGTCTGCTCATTCTTTAACCAAAGAGGCCAAACACTGGCATGGTTTGACAGTTGATAAAGCCCTAGAAGTGCTAGATAGTGACGCAAACAACGGCTTAACGTCCCAAGAAGTTGAACAGCGTCGTCAAAAATATGGAAGGAACGAACTAGAAGAAAATGGAGGTCGTAGCCCTTGGCAAATTCTCCTAGATCAGTTTACCAATATCATGTTATTGATGTTGATTGCAGTTGCCTTCATTTCTGGTTTTTTGGATTTGATGGCTTTGTCTAAGGGGGCATTAAAAGCCGGGGAAGTGCCATTTAAGGATACAATTGCCATTATGGCCATCGTGATCCTGAATGGAATTTTGGGCTATGTCCAAGAAAGCCGAGCAGAAAAAGCTCTAGCAGCCTTGAAAAAACTATCTTCTCCCTCGGTGCGAGTCCTGCGTGACGGTAACCTGGGGGATATAGCAGCCAAGGATCTAGTCCCAGGGGATATCATGCTACTAGAAGCTGGAGTGCAAATAGCCGCTGATGGTCGCTTAATAGAACAATCTAACTTACAAGTGCGTGAATCTGCTTTAACTGGTGAAGCTGAGGCTGTTAATAAGCAAGCCATACTTACATTACCAGAAGATGCACCTTTAGGCGATCGCCTCAATTCAGTTTTTCAAGGTACAGAAGTTGTTCAAGGCCGGGCTAAGGTGTTGGTTACAAGCACGGGAATGACCACGGAATTAGGTAAAATTGCCACCATGTTGCAATCTGTGGACAGTGAACCTACACCCCTACAGCAACGCATGACCCAACTAGGTAATGTCCTGGTTAGCGGTTCTTTAATTCTTGTAGCCATAGTAGTTGGTGGTGGAATTATTCATGATCTAACTCAAGGAATAGGCTGGAAAAATTTACAAGAATTAGTGGAAGTTTCTTTAAGTATGGCTGTAGCAGTAGTTCCCGAAGGTTTACCAGCGGTAATTACGGTAACTCTGGCTTTAGGAACTCAGCGTATGGTCAAACATAATGCTTTAATTCGCAAACTCCCAGCAGTAGAAACCCTTGGTTCTGTAACTACCATTTGTTCTGATAAAACCGGAACTCTGACTCAAAATAAAATGGTAGTCCAGTCGCTTTATACCAATAATTCTACCTTTCGTGTCACTGGAGATGGTTATACTCCCATTGGTAATTTTCAGTTAAATGGTGAAAAAGTCAGTTTAGATGAATTTCCATAAATTTCCGCTCTGCTTGTTCCCTGTGCTGTTTGTAATGATGCTGTTTTGCAACAACAACAAGGAAAATGGGCGATTTTAGGCGACCCCACGGAAGGGGCTTTAGTTACTTTGGCGGGAAAAGCAGGAATTGAGCAAGATCAATGGTATAGTAAATTACCTCGTGTATCCGAATTTCCCTTTTCTTCCGAACGGAAGCGCATGAGTGTAATTTGTCAAATAGAAGCTGTAGCTACTGGAGAATCTTCCTTAACAGCCATTGACCCTGCTATTACTGGTTTTGTCGAATCGGAACAATATCTCATGTTCACCAAGGGTTCACCAGAATTAACCCTAGAAAGGTGTACAAAAATCCATTTAGGTGATAAAGCTGTTCCTATTAACGCTGAACAACGCGGCCAAATTCTAGCAGCTAATGACCAAATGGCCAGTCAAGGTTTGCGGGTCTTAGGTTTTGCTTATAAACCCCTGATAGAAGTTCCTGGCGATGGTTCAGAGGACACTTCTGAGGTAGATTTAGTATGGTTGGGACTGGTGGGAATGTTAGACGCGCCCCGGCCAGAAGTGCGGGCGGCTGTCCAAGAATGTCGTCAAGCAGGTATTCGTCCGGTAATGATCACTGGCGACCATCAATTAACCGCCCAGGCGATCGCTATTGATTTAGGAATCGCCCAAAAAGGTGATAGAGTTCTTACTGGTAAGGAATTGCAACTCCTAAGCGACCAGGAATTAGATACACAGGTAGACTTAGTGAGTATTTATGCTAGAGTCTCCCCAGAACACAAATTAAGAATTGTCCAAGCATTGCAGCGTCGCGGGCGATTTGTGGCTATGACGGGCGACGGCGTGAATGATGCTCCCGCCCTCAAACAAGCTGATATAGGCATTGCCATGGGCATTACAGGTACAGATGTGAGCAAGGAAGCCAGCGACATGATCCTGCTAGATGACAATTTTGCCACCATAGTCGCCGCGACTAAGGAAGGTAGAGTTGTTTATACTAATATTCGCAGGTTTATTAAGTATATTCTTGGTAGTAATATTGGGGAAGTTCTCACTATTGCGGCCGCACCCTTGTTAGGTTTGGGCGGTGTTCCCCTGACTCCTTTACAAATTCTTTGGATGAATTTGGTTACAGACGGTTTACCAGCTTTAGCATTGGCTGTAGAACCTCCTGAACCTGATGTGATGCAGCGTCCCCCCTTTAGTCCCCGTGAAAGTATTTTTGCGAGGGGTTTGGGCGCTTATATGATTCGCATTGGGATTGTTTTCGCCATTATTACCATTATTCTTATGGAATGGGCTTATCAACATTCTCACGCACCTGGATATCAGGGACATGAAGATACTTGGAAAACAATGGTATTTACTTCATTATGTCTAGCACAAATGGGTCATGCGATCGCCATTCGTTCTAATAATAGACTTACCATTGAAATGAATCCTTTTTCTAATATCTTTGTATTGGGGTCAGTCATTGTGACGACAATTTTGCAATTGATGTTAATTTATGTTCCGCCCCTGGGAAGTTTCTTTGGTACTCATACACTTAGTCTTTCAGAATTGGGAATTTGTATTGCATTTAGTGCTTTAATGTTTGTCTGGATTGAAGGTGAGAAATTATTTTTCCGCTTTAGGGGCAAAAAAAATGTTTAATAAGTAAATTGTCTAATAACGTAGCCAGATCATGATTTACAGGATTTGAAAATTACCAAGATTTAATTTCATTATCTTTGTGTTTTTTTCATTCCTGTTTATCCCTTAATTTTGTATCCTTTACAGGAACATTAATCATAAATACCCGTATTTTGTGTACAATTACCACATTAATTAGGAAATAGTAGGAAATAGATATCATGGGTGAATCAAAACGCAGAAAACAACAAGATCCCAATTACGGAAAAGTTAAAAATCCTGTCAAAAATCTGATGAAAGTTTTTTGTCCGTTTTTTGAAGATTACGATAATTTACCTGATCTCAATTCTGATAATATATCATTGATGATCGCCAAGGCAGGATACAACGAAACAGGCTTGAGAGGAATAATTTTAAAAGGATTTCTAGCAGAACATTTAGTCAAAGATTATCCAGAGGAATCTGAACTAATACAAGCGTTCAAACAACATGGAAATATTTATGTAACTTCAACATTAGCCTCAGCTTATTTAGAAAATGCTATCAACAAAGAGGAAAATCTGAGAAATTTTGAAACCTATAACCCGGAAAATGAATTTATACGCATTGACAGCGATTCTCAAAAGTACCAATTAGATTTGGTAACAGTACCTTAAAATAATTTTCTCATCTCATGTAAAATTCCCAAAATGTCTTCCACTTAAAAAAACAATGGCGGTTAGAAACCGCAGCTATAGAGACAAAACCCACCTGCGTGGGTTTGATATCTTTGATTTTTGATTTTCAAAAAACAATGGCGGTTAGAAACCGCAGCTATACAGACAAAACCCACCTGCGTGGGTTTGATATCTTTTATATGTCATCTATATATATGTATTTAAAAACTTTACATCTGAAACAATTTCGTAATTACCAAGATCAAAAAGTTGAATTTACAGCCCCTAAAACTATTTTGGTGGGTAATAATGCTCAAGGAAAATCAAATTTATTGGAAGCTGTAGAATTATTAGCAACATTGCGATCGCACCGCATGGCACGAGATCATGATTTAATTAAAGAAGGTGAATCTACAGCCCAAATTAGTGCTAATTTACAAAGGATTCATAGCAATAGTGATTTAACCCTCACTCTCCGTCGTCAAGGCCGCCGCACAGTTGCTATTAATGGAGAAATAG
Source organism: Anabaena sp. 54 (assembly GCA_900299285.1). Classification (GTDB taxonomy): domain Bacteria; phylum Cyanobacteriota; class Cyanobacteriia; order Cyanobacteriales; family Nostocaceae; genus Dolichospermum. The sequence goes on from OMJF01000282.1 coordinate 15,637, forward strand.
TTCCCAAACAAATGAACTTTTTAGGTGTCCTCAATGCAGTAGAATTTTCTAGTTTAGATTTAGAATTAGTACGAGGTAGTCCTGATATTCGTCGTCATTGGTTGGATACATTATTAATTCAATTAGAACCAGTTTATGCCCATATTTTACATCAATATAACCAAATTTTACGCCAACGCAATGCCTTCTTAAAACGCTATATTAATACACAAGAAAAGTCACTAAAATCAGAATTAGCTATCTGGAATACACAATTAGTTACCGCTGGTACAAGAGTAATTTTCAGACGAGATAGAGCCATTCAAAGATTGTCTCCCCTAGCTTCTGTATGGCATAATAGTATTAGTGGAGCATCGGAAAATCTAGAGATTAAATATGCTGCTAATGTTCCTTTAGAAAAAAATTTTCCCCATGAATTACAAGCTGCTTTTTTTGCTAAACTACAACAAAGAACGATTCCTGAATTACATCGAGGCATAACTTTAGTTGGACCCCACCGTGATGAAATAGAATTAATTATTAATCAAACTCCAGCACGAAAATATGGTTCTCAAGGTCAACAAAGAACATTAGTTTTAGCTTTGAAATTAGCCGAATTACAGTTAATTGAGGAAGTGATTAATGAACCACCTTTGTTATTATTAGATGATGTTTTAGCTGAATTAGATCCATCTCGTCAAGGTCAATTACTTGATGCTATTCAAGACCGATTTCAAACTTTGATTACTACTACTCATTTAGGTGCTTTTGATTCTCAATGGTTGAAATCTTCCCAGATTTTATCTGTGAGTGCGGGAAAAATTGACAACTGATACCAATTTTATCCCACATTCCGCACCATTACAGTAGATTTCGTTTTTATGAGGTACAAATCATAATCATGAAACTCTTGTGGGGTGGGCATCTTGCCCGCCCAGATTGTACCTCCTTACAAGTGAGTATAAATAACTACTACGCAAACAAGATCCACCTGTGTGGACTAGCGGAAAATTAAGGTTTTTAAACCCACGCAGGTGGGTTTCGCTTGTGTAGACGCGGTTTCTAACCGCCCAGATATTAGGTAGTGACTATAAAAGTTTTTTATGTGAAAATTGATCCAAGTATTTTAGGAGTTAAAAAAAATGGCTTGGGTCCCAGGTGATCAATTACAAAATGGAAGATATACCATTGAAAGAGAGCTAAAAACAGGACGTTTTGGCGTTAATTATATTGCTAAAAATAGACAGCATGATCTTCTGCTGCTGAAAACTTTAGATGTTAATTCACTTACATATCTTAGTGAATCAGATAAGGAACGCTTAGAAACTATGTTTATGCGTGAAGCGGTAAAACTTACCCTTTGTCAACATGAGCATATTGTCAAATTTTACGAACCTTTTAAAGAAGCAGGTTATTCATGTTTAGTAATGGAATATATTCCTGGAGAAACTTTAGATAAACTAGGAAAAATTTCTCCAGAACAAGCATTAATTTATATTCAACAAATTGGCGCGGCTTTAACAATTGTACATCAACATAATCTAATTCATGGAGATATACAGCCAGAAAATATTATTTTACGTGCAGGAAAATCTGAAGCTGTATTAATTGATTTTGATTTAGTTTTAGATTTTAATCATGAATTAACAACGCGACGAGTTAAAGAAAATGTCGAAGGTTTTGCATCTCTTGAAATCTGCACTAAAAATACTAAACCTACCGCAGCCAGTGATATTTATTCTTTAGCTGCAACTTTTTATTATGCTATAACTGGTCAAGTTCCTGAAACTGCTTTAAAACGTAAAATTGACAACAAGCGTTTAATACCACCACAAAAGCTTATTGCTGGCATCAGTAATGAATTAAATCAAGCAATTCTTGAAGGAATGGAATTAGAAGCCAACGACAGACCAAAATCAATAGAATTATGGCTAAAACTATTAAATAGCAATTCTCAAAATGCCAATGAAGTAAATCAAAATGCCAATGCAGAAGATAAAAATACTAATGCAGCAAGTCAAAATGCCAATGCAGAAGATCACAAAAACAATGGAACAAAAAACAAAACTACTGTAACTTGGGATAAAAGAATGCAGATTTTGACATTAGTTATAGCTGCAATTGCAGCTTTTGGGGGTTTACTTCAAGGTATAGCTAGTTGGAACAGTCAAACAACACCACTTCCCAATCCTACTTCTACCAAAAAATAAACAGTTTTTAATAAATAGCTTTTTTTAATTTAATGAAATACAAAGTTATCTGTGTTCATCTGCGTCTATCTGCGTTTAATTCTTTTTTGTATTTTACTTAAATCAGAATTGCTGTAAGTTGCTACTCAAAATTAGTATTAATTTGTAAATCAGAGGTGTTTATGACTTGGGTACAAGGACAAGAATTACAAAATGGTAAATATATAATTCAGCAAGTTCTCGGACAAGGAGGATTTGGAATTACTTACCAAGCATTACAAGTTAATTTAAATCGGTCAGTTGTCATTAAAATACCTAATGAATATCTGCAATATGATCCAGAGTATAAAAAATATATAGAAAAATTTATTACAGAAGGACAACTATTAGCACGTTTATCGAAAGATTCTCATCCTCATATTGTTGGGGTAATTGAACTATTTCAGGAAGGTAATATCCATTGTCTAGTCATGGAATTTATATCAGGAGAAAATTTGTTTCAAATAGTTAAGCGTAGAGGAGCATTACCAGAAGCAGAAATTATAAGTTATATTCGTCAAATTGGAGAAGCTTTAATAAAAGTACATGAAGCAGGTTTAGTGCATAGAGATGCTCACCCTGGAAATATTATGATCAAAGATAATGGTAAAGCAGTTTTAATTGATTTTGGCATTGCTAAACAAATAGTTCCTGCAACTCAGAGTTCAACAGATAAATCAGCCCATGAAAGATTTGCTCCTTATGAACAGAGATATAAAGGAAGTAGAGATCCACGAGTAGATATTTACTGTTTAGCTGCTAGTCTTTATTATGGAGTAACTGGTCAATACCCGACAAATTCTTTAGTTCGTAAAATAGATAATGAGCGATTAATTCCACCGCAGGAAATTATTTCTAGTATCAGTAAGGAATTAAATCAAGCAATTCTTAAAGGTATGGCGTTAGAAGAAAAAGACCGACCAGAATTAATGCAGTTATGGCTAGAAATGTTAAATTACAAGTCTCAAATTCCTAATGAAGAGGAAAAAGTTAGTAATGCGGCAAGAGAAAATGTTAATACATCTATAAAACTTGTTCGTGCATGGGAAACAATTAATAATGTAGAGGAGAACAATACTAATGTAGAACCAAACATTGTTAATGTAAAAGAAGAAAATCCAACAGTAACACCTCCATTTCCAGTTGGAGATAGTTACAAAAAAGAAGTTGTTTATCCAAAACCTAAAATAGAGGAAAAATCTATTAGAAAGAAACCAGCTAGAACAATTCCTTGGGTTTCGTTGACTATATTATTATTGACTTATTGTATAATTGGCTTCATTTTAACCCCCGTTATTGCTGGGGCTATGGCTTGGGCTGTGGTTGTGGCTTGGGCTGTGGTTGTGGCTTGGGCTATGGCTTGGGCTGTGGTTGTGGCTTGGGCTGTGGCTTGGGCTGCGGCTGTGGCTTGGGCTGTGGCTGTGGCTGGGGCTGTGATGGCTGTGGCTGTTCCTGCTCTTGTAGCTAAGGCTATCGTTGGGGATAAATTAGAAAAATCATTTAACAAGTTTCATACGTTCCTAATTTTAGCTGGTACTTCCAACATCGGTTTAGGTTTAGGATTTATAGTATACAAACTTTTGAATTAGGTTTGATAGTTTAGAAACCGTATTCTTGGGTAAAATTAGATGAATGACCTCTAGCTTCATTAAATAGCCCAAAAAATCATCTGCGTTTATCTACATTTGCGATATCTGAAACAAAGCTAAAAAGGTACATTCCCAAACCAAACGAGGTTGAGCATAACAAAGTAAATGTTTCCGAGTTTTTTCTAACTGTTGAATAATTTTTGGTTCATGTATTTGTTGCCAATAATATTGTTGCAAATAATCAATTAACCACAATTGCGCTTCTGTATCTAATTCTTTATCAATTTTCTTCCCTAATTCTAAAGCGTGATAATAAGATGTTGGTCTTTTTTTCACCTGTTCCATAAATTCGCTAGGAATATTTTGTAATTGCTGATAAGATAAAATTGCATTTCCTGGACTACCTGCGGCTATATTTAAAATTTCTGGATATTGCAAGATCTCTGTATTTCCTGTTTGCGTCAATACCTGCTTCATAGCAGCATTATCTAAACGATAAAAAGGAATTTTCTGACAACGAGATACTAAAGTTGGTAACACAGATTCCGGGGAAGGTGCAATTAAGATTAATGTCGCTTTTCCCGGTTCTTCTAAAGTTTTTAATAACCCATTGGCCGCAGATTCTGCCATGGTTTCCGCTTGTTCTAATACTATCACATTTCTCGCCGCTTCCAATGGCGGACGGGAAAGAAATTGAGTAATTTCTCGAATTTGTTCTAAACGAATTATCGGTGGTGCTTTGCGTTTAACTCCCTTTTGTGCTGCTTCGAGTGCAGTAAATCTTTGTCCTTGATATTGATAAGTTGGTTCTACCCACAATAAAGCTGGATGATTTCTTTGTTTAATTCGATGTTGTAAAATCGGAATTTGATCAGGTTTTATAAAACTAGAAAAAAGTAATTCTATAAAATACCGTGCTGCTAAACTTCTACCTATACCATCTGCACCTACAAACATATAAGCGGGCGCAACTCGGTTTTGTTTAACGGACTGGGTTAGTAATTCTACTGCTTGTTGTTGTCCTATTAATGACGAAAACATAATTATCAAAACAGGCGTTTCTGTAAAATATTCTGTATATTTTGCTGCACAACTTCTTGACTTGCACTGCCATCTACTCGCACAATTCGGGATGGATAAGATACAGCTAACTCCGTATATCCCCATTGTACCCGACGATGAAAATCCATAGTTTCCTGTTCAATTCTATCTAAAGCTTGTCCACGTTTGCGCCATAAACCTACCTCCACATCTACATCTAACCAAATAGTTATATCACTTGTTAAACCCCCAGTAGCAATCTGATTGAGATTATTAATTAAACTCATATCTAAACCCCTGCCATAACCTTGATAAGCAATGGTAGAATCTGTATAGCGATCGCACAAAATATATTTTCCCATAGCTAAATTCGGTTTTAATTCCTCTTCAATATGTTGCGCTCTATCCGCAGCATACAATAAAATTTCCGTAATTTCACTTATTGATTTATTTGCTGATTTTGACAATAATAACCCCCGCAAATCCTTTCCTAACTCCGTTCCCCCCGGTTCACGAGTCAGCACCACGGATATATTTAAACTTTCCAACCACTGAAAACACAATTGCATCTGAGTAGTTTTACCACAACCTTCCACACCTTCAAAGACAATTAATTTACCATTCATGTTGTTATATTTTGCTACCACTAATTTTTTAGACATCCCTATTTATATAAACTCTACACCAAAAGCAAACCCCCTGTGGTTACCCCAATGTGGTAGGCACGGGGGCGGGGGTAGGCACGGGGGCGG
>OMJF01000283.1 GCA_900299285.1 Anabaena sp. 54
ATGATCAATTATATTGTGGGGTTGCGCTGTCGTTATTATGACTTAACAAAAAGTAGGTTGGGTTGACACCAGGAAACCCAACATGATCAATTATATTGTTAGGTTGCGCGATTCCTACGGAGCGCTTCGCTATCGCTTAACCCAACCTACCTTTGTTATATCATTGCTGGAGTTAGTGTTTTTTCCTGTTTTTGGAATGGGGGACGCATTTCTAAACCCAATAAATTCAACATTTCCTTATCTGCGTCATAATCAGGACAGGGAGTAGTCACCGTCAACATTTTATTATCATCGCTGGAGAAGATAGAATTTGCACCAGCCATAAAACATAAAGCTTGTTCTACTGGGGAAAGTCTCGCCCTACCGGCACTTAACCGCACGTCAGATTGAGGCATAATAATTCTAGCAGTCGCAATCATCCGTACTACATCCCAAATCGGGACATCTGGTTGATTTTCTAAAGGTGTACCGGGAACTTGGGAAAGAATATTGATGGGTACAGATTCGGGGTGAGGTTGTAAACTGGAGAGAGTATGTAACATTCCGACTCTATCGCTAATATTTTCCCCTAAACCGAGAATACCGCCCGAACATACAGTAACATTAGTTTGACGAACATTGGCAATGGTATTTAAGCGATCGCCATAAGTTCTGGTAGTAATCACAGTGCTATAGTATTCCTCTGAAGTATCAAGATTATGGTTATAAGCATATAATCCCGCATCCTCTAAACGCTTGGCCTGATTTTCTGTCAACATTCCCAGGGTACAGCATACCTCTAAACCCATGCTGGTTACATCCTTAACCATATCCAGAACTTGCTCAAATTGGGAATTATCCCGCACTTCCCGCCAAGCAGCGCCCATACAAACGCGACTCACACCGCTTTCTTGAGCTTTTTTAGCAATATTAATCACCGTTTCTTTTTCTAACAGTGCTTCAGGTTTTACCTCCGTTTTATAGCGAGAAGATTGAGCGCAATAACCACAATCTTCTGGACAAGCACCAGTTTTAATAGAGATAAGCTTACAAACTTGTATTTGTTCCGGTTTATGATATTGACGATGCACTGTAGCGGCTTGATAAATTAGTTCTAGAAATGGTGTATTATAGATTTTCAAAATCTCTCTTGGTTGCCAATTGTAACGTATTACCACTGTTATGATCCTTTTTGTAACTATCTTAGGTGATTAGAAATCGGTGCTACACAGACAAAACCCACCTTCGTCCGTGATTAGACTTAAATTTGTTGTTAGTCCGCGTAGGCGGACTTTGGTTGTGTAGCCGCGAATTACATTCGCCGTTTAAAATATCAGACTTAAATTTGTTGTTAGTCCGCGTAGGCGGACTTTGGTTGTGTAGCCGCGAATTACATTCGCCGTTTAAAATATCAGACTTGAATTTGTTGTTAGTCCGCGTAGGCGGACTTTGGTTGTGTAGCCGCGAATTACATTCGCCGTTTAAAATATCATCCTACTAAAATATTTACATTTGAGTATATGACATCAGAGCCACCAATTTTGAGAAGCGATCGCCTATTATTAAGAATGGCAGTGATAGAGGATATTCCCTACATACTCAGATATTTTACGGAAAACAAAGAGCATCTTACGCCATTTTACCCTAAATGGGATGAAAATTTTTTTACTCAAGAGTATTGGCAATATCAAGTAGAAACCAGTTTTTGGGAATTTGTCAATAACTATTCATTAAAACTTTTTATTTATTTACAACATCAACCAAGAATTGTAATCGGAACTGCTAATTTTAGCAACTTCGTTTATAATGCTGCTCAGTTTTGTCAGTTAGGATATAGTTTAGCAGAATCAGCCCAAGGTTATGGTTACATGACAGAAGCACTCTCTATTGCTATTAATTATGTTTTTGAAGAATTAAATTTGCACCGTATTATGGCTAATTATATGCCAGATAACCGCCGCAGTGCTAATGTTCTTAAAAGGGCTGGTTTTGTAGTTGAAGGATATGGTAGGGATTATTTAATGATTAATGGTAAATGGGAAGATCATATTTTCACAAGTTTGACCAATCCCCACTGGAGATCAGATTGATAATACATCAAGAAACTGATGATATGAAGATAATTATGGAGAAATAAATTATGTCAATTTATAAGAATCGCGGGGCTATTTTAGCGACAATGCACAATAAAGAAAAAGTAATTTCCCCTTTATTGAAAGAACATTTAGGAATTAATGTAAAAGTTACTCAAGGGTTAAATACTGATGTTTTTGGAACTTTTACCAGAGAAATTAAACGTCCAAATACACAAGTCATTACTGCTAGGTTAAAAGCTCAAAAAGCCTTGGAAATGTATGACGAAAAAATAGCGATCGCTAGTGAAGGAAGTTTTACACCTCATCCCCTAATTCCCTATATTTATGCTAACCGAGAAATCATGATTTTTTTGGACAAAGAAAATGATTTAGAAATCATTGGTGAAGTATTTTCCCTAGAAACTAATTTTAATCATCAAACTATCTCTAATTTAGAAGAAGCTGAAGAATTTGGAAAAAAAGTAGGTTTTCCTGAACATGGTTTAGTAATATCATTTGATAATATATACACAGGAAAAACAGAATTTATTAAAGGTATTACCAGCCAAGAAAACTTGATCAATTCAGTAGAAATCGCCCTCAAAAACACAAACGGTAAATTTAATATAGAAACAGATATGAGAGCAATGTATAATCCTACCAGGATGAAAAATATAGCCCTTACTACCCAAGACTTAATTAATAAAATTAATAGTTTATGTCCCCAATGTAATAGTCCTGGTTTTATAATTGCTCAAAGAATATCTGGACTACCTTGTGAACTTTGTCACCAGCCGACTTCATCAATTAAAGCAGTAATTTTTAAATGTCAAAAATGCAGTTTTACCCAACAAAAATTATTTCCTAACAATCAAGAATTTGCTGATCCTAGTTTATGTGAATATTGTAATCCTTAAACCCTGGATTTCCTGAAGACCGCTTGAGAATAAATTCCCATTCTCATAGCAAAAGTCATCTCACAATGATTAAAAATCGCCAGTTTACTTTGGTAAACTTTACTTATTGGTGCTAAAATGAATTTTAGGGTGGGTTTGTCAGCCAATAGTCAGCCTTTTTGTCTATTATTAAAGAAATATCAATTAAGCCTAATTATAATGACTCTGGATGAAACTCCCAATCATACCTATTCTACCAATCCTTTGCTGACCCTCAACTATGAACCAGCCCTAGAATCTCTTGGTGATGAATATTACGATCAAGTTGTAGCAGAGGAATTTCCTCAACATACGCTCCGTTGGCGTAATGACGCACTATTACCCCGGTTAGGACTTGATCCCAAATCCGTAAAAAACGAGGATTTTATTAACGCCTTTGGTAAATTTGAGTACAGACAACCTCTATTAGCCCTCCGTTATCACGGGTATCAATTTGGACAATACAACCCCCAATTAGGTGACGGTAGAGGCTTTCTTTATGGACAAGTACGGGGTATTGACGGAGAATTATACGATTTTGGTACAAAAGGCTCTGGGAGAACCCCCTACTCGCGCGGTGGTGACGGTATGCTAACACTTAAAGGGGGAGTACGGGAAGTTCTTGCCGCCGAAGCACTTCATACTTTAGGAGTGCGGACTTCTCGCTGTTTAAGTATGATTGAAACAGGATTGGGCTTATGGCGTGGTGATGAACCTTCGCCAACTCGTTCCTCTGTGATGATACGTATGAGTAAATCCCATATTCGTTTCGGTACTTTTGAACGATTACACTTTTTAAAAAGACCTGATTTAACTCAAAAGCTTTTAGATCATGTCATTGAACAATATTACCCCCATTTACAGGCTGAAAATGATAGATATGCCTTATTTTACGCTGAATTAGTGCAACGAGTCGCAGAATTAGTAGCCCAATGGATGGCAGCGGGTTTTTGTCATGCAGTGCTGAATACTGATAATATGTCAATTACTGGTGAAAGTTTTGATTATGGACCTTATGCGTTTATTCCTACCTACGATCTGCAATTTACAGCGGCATATTTCGATTATTATAGACGTTATTGTTACAGTCAACAACCGGGAATTTGTAAACTGAATTTGGAACTTTTGCAAGAACCATTAAAAGCGATAATTCCCCAAAATGATTTAGATATTGGTTTATCTAAATTTGGTGAATATTATCAAACAGAATATCGAGCTTTGATGTTGAAGAAATTGGGTTTTACAGATTTACAATTAGAGGAAGCTGATGAACTTTTGAGGTTAACTATCACCTTTTTACATGATAGTCAAGTTGGTTATCATCAATTCTTTGCTGATATAGCTACCACCTTTTCTACTAAATGGAGAGATGATCCAGCTTTAGTAATGAATGGTTCAGAAATTATCCCCCCATTGGGACAATCAGTAATCTTTGATAATTGGTGTTTTCTCTATCATAAAATTCTCAATCATTTTGATATTGAACTGGATAAAATTGGGAAAACTCTCACCGAAACTAATCCAAAAACAGCATTATTAAGACCTGTAATTGAGTCAGTTTGGGAACAAATCACCGCAAATGATAATTGGCGACCTTTTTATGATTTAGTAGAAATACTCCAAACAGGAAAGTAATTTCTATATTGCAGAGGCGATTATAAATCGCCCAATTATTTCTCTAGTAAATCGCGGCTCTAACTTCTTAACAATAGTGTGGGTTAGCATGGAAAGTACAATATGAACATAAATACAAATAATTACAAAAATGGGTAAAGTCTATCTTGTTGGTGCAGGTCCTGGAGATGTGGCATATTTAACAGTTAAAGCCTATCGTCTTTTACAAACTGCTCAAGTATTAGTCTATGATGCTTTAGTTGATAGTCAATTATTAGATTGTGTCCCTGGTAATTGTCTAAAAATAGATGTTGGTAAACGCGGTAGTCAACCCAGCACTTCCCAAACTGAAATTAACGATTTATTGGTAAAATATTGTTTAGAAGGTAAACAAGTTATTAGACTAAAATCGGGAGATCCTTTTATATTTGGGCGCTGTATTTTGGAGATTATAGCTTTAAAAAATTCTGGCTGTGAATTTGAAGTTATTCCTGGCATTTCTTCGGCTTTAGCGGCACCATTATTAGCAGGAATACCCCTCACAGATAATGTGATCAGTCGCTGTTTTGCAGTTTGCACAGCCCATGAACCAGAAACTTTAAATTGGCAAGTTTTAGCAAGTTTAGAAACCTTAGTAATTTTGATGGGAGGAAAAAATTTACCAGAAATAATCCATCAAATGATAAAATATGGAAAATCCTACTCTACACCTATTGCTATTATCCGTTGGGCAGGGACACCAAACCAACAAATCTGGACAGGAGAACTAGGAAATATCCTGGAAAAAACCTCCGGTATATCTCTCTCTCCCGTAGTTATAGTCATTGGTGAAGTTGTGAGATTACGCGATTACCTATAACTTTAAAAAATCCCCTCTTTGCGTCTTTGCTCCTTTGCGTCTTGGCGCGAAACCAAAAATTATTAATGTGCAACAACCGTGAATCAAAATCTTTCTCCCCTCGCTGGTAAAACCATTTTAGTTACCCGTTCTGTGGGACAATCAAATCAATTTAGCGATCGCTTAACCTCCGCAGGTGCTAAAGTAATAGAAATGCCAACTTTGGAAATTGGACCTCCTAGCAGTTGGGCAGCTTTAGATCAGGCAATTTTACATTTATCAACCTTCAATTGGCTAATTCTTACTTCTACAAATGGTGTCGAATATTTTTTTAATAGACTAGAAAAATCTGGTCAAAATAACGATGCTTTATCTGGGGTAAAAATTGCCGTTGTCGGTGAAAAAACAGCCCAAAGTTTGCAAAAACAAAATATTAAACCGGATTTTATTCCTCCTAATTTTGTCGCTGATTCTTTAGTAGCCAATTTTCCTGAATCACTCATAGGTAAAAAGATATTATTTCCCAGGGTTGAAAGTGGTGGTAGAGAGGTGTTGGTTAAAGAATTAACCGCAAAAGGTGCAGAAGTAATTGAAGTTCCCGCTTATGAATCTTGCTGTCCTCAAAATATCCCGACTGTGGCTGAATATGCGTTGGTTAATAATACCATAGATATTATTACTTTTGCTAGTTCTAAAACTGTTTTATTTTTCTCCCAATTAACAGCACATATATTTACTTATCAACCGGAAATTTTAGCCAGAGTTTGTATTGCTTCCATTGGTCCGCAAACTTCAAAAACCTGTCATTCTGTCTTTGGAAGAGTGGATATTGAAGCACAAGAATATACTTTAGAAGGTTTAACAAATGCTATAATTAAATGGGTAAATCAGCAATAACTAATGAATAAAAACTTAATTGGTTTAACTGGTGGTATTGCGACGGGTAAAAGTACGGTGGCTAATTATTTGGCTACTGCTTACAATTTACCGATTTTAGATGCAGATATTTATGCTAGAGATGCTGTTTCTGTTGGTTCTCCTCTTCTATTACAAATTGTAGATAAATATGGTCAAGAAATCATATTAAAAAATGGTAATTTGAATAGAACAAAATTAGGAGAAATTATCTTTAATCTGCCACAAGAACGTCATTGGGTAGAAAGTTTAATTCATCCTTATGTTAGATTTTGCTTTGATAAAGCTATTCAGGAATCATCTGCAAATACTTTAATTTTAGTCATTCCCCTATTATTTGAAGCCAATTTACAAAGCCTAGTTAATCAAATTTGGGTTGTATCTTGTTCTGAACAACAACAACTAGAAAGATTAATAGCACGAAATAACTTAACAGCAGAACAAGCAGCAGCAAGAATTAATAGTCAATTACCCATTGCTCAAAAAGTCGCCCGTGCTGATATTATTTTGGATAATTCTTCAAGGTTGGAATTACTATTACAACAAATAGATATGGTGGTAAAAAATCTTGTCTAGAATCCCTCTTTTTTTAATTCTTGACTCCCGGAATAGGTCGGGTAATTTTATTATTTTTACATTTTGACTTGTCAAGCCGCATAAGTTTATTATAGTTTATTATTTAGATAGGTTAGTTGTTTTAAAAAATAGTTTTTGCTTATTAAATCTAGTTTAAATATTTTTAACTGTAAAATGTTTTATTCTCTGAATAGAGTAATTAAGGTAGGACTTACGCAAAACAAAACGAAAGTAGGGGTAATTCATGAATTACCCGGACAAATAAGGGTTTCAGTTACATTTTGCGTAAGTCCTATAAGGTTAACTTTTATATAGAATGTGATAAAACTTGGATTATGTTAGATTAGTCTAGATTAAACAGCGTAAGGAACAAATACATAGTTTTTAAAGGAAGGTATATCTAAAAAAGATATTTCTTTAGCTTTTGATATTTAATGCACATAGTTGACTAAGTGTAAGGTAGCTTGTTAACAGTAAGGTAAAATTAATAAGTTGAACCAGAAGACATGAAAGATTAACTTGAGTTTTTGTAAAATTCAAGCAAGTGGTAGAATATAGAAATATTAACAATTAATCAGGAAGAAATAAAATGCAGAATATTTTTGGTAATTTGGATTTATCATCTCTAAAATACAATTCTGATTTTAAAGAAGATAGCGTTAGAGAAGTAATTATTTTACCTATTTTAAAAGCACTTGGGTATACAGAATTTAATATAATTCGTAGTAAAACATTACAACATCCTTTTTTAAAGATTGGTAGTAAAAAACGTCCTATAAATCTTGTTCCTGATTATGTTTTAAAGGTAGAAAATAATTTTGCTTGGGTACTTGACGCTAAAGGACTAAATGAGAATATTAAAGAGGGTGATCATATAGAACAGGTTTATAGTTATGCTACCCACCCAGAAATTAGAAGTAATTATTTTGCACTTTGTAATGGTGTGGAGTTTGCTATTTTTAAAACCACTGGAAATAATATACCAGTTTTGTTTTTCTCTCTTGATGAAATAGATTTCCATTGGGATAAGTTCACCCAAATTCTCTCACCTTCCAGTTTTCAATCTGGTAAAAACTTTAGTTATGAACCTGCTACAATAACAATTAAAACTAAAAGTGAGTTTGATTATAATACTCGTCCTTTATTACCAGAAATTCCTGTGAAAAAACAAGCTGCTAAAAGACATTTTGGAGTTCATGGATATTTTACTAAACAAGCTTGGAATGTGGTAGCTGAATATATTAAGAATTTTAGTCAACCTGGAGATGTCATTCTTGATCCTTTTGGTGGTAGTGGAGTTACAGCAATTGAAGCATTAATGAATCATAGAAAAGCTATTAGTACAGATATTAACCCCATGGCGGTTTTTCTAGTTAATTCGTTAATTACTCCTGTAGATTTTGATGAACTTTCAGCAGCTTTTGAAAGAGTAAAAACCGAATATCAAAAACAAGAACCAACTACAGAAATAGAAATTAAGAAAGCCTTAAAAAAATATCCCTATCCTCAAGGTTTACAATTACCTAAAGGTTCGGATGTAGAAACAGTAGAAAAGTTATTTACCGAACAACAATTAGCACAATTATCTTTATTGAAATATCTGATTCAAAAAGAAAAAAATATTAATATTAAAAAAACATTGATGCTAATGTTTTCGGGAATGATAACAAGAATAAATTTAACATATCATACATCAGATCGTCTTGTCCGTCCTGGTGGTAACTGCGCTCTATTTGTTTATTATCGCTATAGAATTGCACCCAAACCTACTGAACTCGATGTAATAAAATATTTTGAACTTAGATTTCAACGAATAGTAGAAGCCAAGAAAGAGCTAGAATACTATGTAAATCAAACAACGATTTCTCATGCACAAATTTTGAAAGGAACAGCCACAAATTTAAGATTTATTCCTAATGAAAGTGTAGATTATATATATACAGATCCTCCCTATGGTAAGAAAATTCCTTATTTAGATTTATCTGTAATGTGGAATGCTTGGTTAGATTTAGAAGTAACAGCAGTAGACTATGAACAAGAAGCAATAGAAGGAGGAGAACATCAAAAAACCAAAGAAGAATATAATCAATTAATAGCAGAAAGCATCAAAGAAATGTATCGAGTGTTAAAATTTGATCGTTGGTTATCATTTGTATTTGCCCATAAAGATCCCGAATTTTGGCATTTAATTATTGATACTGCGGAAAGTTGCGGTTTTGAATATATCGGTGCAGTACCACAAAAAAATGGCCAAACAAGTTTTAAAAAAAGACAAAATCCTTTCACAGTTTTATCAGGACAATTAATCATTAATTTTCGTAAAGTTCCCAGTCCTAAGTCCATCATGAAAGCTAACTTAGGAATGGATATTGCAGAAATCATCATTCAAACCATAGAAGGAATAATAGCTAAAAACGATGGTGCAACCCTAGAACAAATTAACGACGAACTCATTATTAAAGGTTTAGAACTAGGATTTTTAGACTTATTAAAAAAAGAATATTCTGACTTAACACCAATTTTATTAGGAAACTTTGACTACGACGAAAAAACCGAACTTTTCACCCTCAAAAAAGATGCAAAATTCAAATCACATATAGATGTTAAATTAAGAATTAAATACTATTTAATCAGTTATTTACGCAGAATGGAACGAGAAAGAAAAAATCCCAGCTTTGATGAAATAGTATTGCATCTATTACCACTCTTAAAAAACGGCACAACCCCAGAAAATCAAACAATTCTCACAGTTTTAGAAGATATTGGAGAACGAATAGGAGAAGATAGTTGGAGACTAAAAAAAGAAGGTCAACTTTCGCTATTTTGATACAGCAAATCAACTTTCTTTTTAGAGGATGTTTGACAAGGGTGTTGTCATGTTGAATAAAATATCTCCGAAACCCTCATTTCTCCGTGTCCTCTG
Source organism: Anabaena sp. 54 (assembly GCA_900299285.1). Lineage (GTDB taxonomy): Bacteria > Cyanobacteriota > Cyanobacteriia > Cyanobacteriales > Nostocaceae > Dolichospermum. The sequence continues at coordinate 9,856 of OMJF01000283.1, forward strand.
TACCTGGAGTGGTTCGTTATTCCGTGATTTATTTGTGCGTAGGTCTTAAACTATTCTCCGCTTTCACCCCCCACTACAACATCTCTAATTCGCAAACTCGGACCACCACAACCCACGGGTAAACCATTTTGTCCACCTTTACCACAACCCCCGGATTCATCCCAGTAAAAATCATCACCAATGGCTTCTATATCTGCGAGGGTTTGGAAAACGTTACCGGAAAGGGTAACATCTTTTACGGGTTCAGCGATTTTCCCGTTTCTAATCATCCAAGCTTCCCCAGCAGTGAAAGTGAACATTTCCCCATTGGTCATTCCACCTAACCAATTTTGGGCATAAACTCCTTCTTTGATATCCGTAAATAAGTCGGGGACTGGGGTTTGACCCCGTTCAATCCAGGTATTTGTCATTCTGACGATGGGTGAAAAGTGATAATTAAGACAACGAGCATTACCAGTGGGTTTCTCCTCTAATTTACCAGCAGTTTCACGGGAATGGAGTCTCCCAACTAATACACCATCTTTGATTAACTGGGTAGTCGTTGCGGGTGTGCCTTCATCGTCGTAAAAATAACTACCGCGATGTCCTTGAGGTGCAGCACCATCAAAAATTTGTAGTTCTTGGGGTCCAAAACGTCTTCCTAAAGTCATAACTTCCAGAATATCCGGGTTTTCATAGGCCATGTCTGCTTCAGAAAGGTGTCCAAAAGCTTCATGAACAAATAAACCACTGAGAATGGGATCAATCACTACGGTGTAAGTGTTCCCTTTGACTGAAGGTAATGATAAAGACGTAATGGCTCTTTCTGCTGCACCTTTAACTTGTTTGTCTAAATTAGTTAGGTCTTCGTAGGCTTTGCGAGAACCAGTGGTTTCTCTGCCGGTTTGTACGGTGTCTCCATTCCTGGCTGTGGCTGCAAAGCGCATTTCCATATCTACCCAAGATTGATCTATAAAAGTTCCTTCAGAAGTAGCAATAATCACTCTTTGGCTGCTGTCACTATAACGGACTGAAGTAGTAGTAATACGGTGATTTAGTGTTATCATTAATTCTGTATAGCGATCGCACAATTCTTTTTTCTGTTGCAGCGAAATTTGACGGGGATCAGTACCCAAGACTGGTAATTTACATACTGCTTGAATGGGATCAATAGGTGCGAGTATAGTTTCTTCATCACCAATTATCCAGGCGGCGGCGATGGCTTCTTCTATGCGGTCTTCAATGGTTGCTAATTGATTAAAACTACTTAATCCCCAGCCACCTTTATAACAGGTACGAATTTGGCCACCAATAGAAATACCCTCACTAAGAGTTTCCACTTGCTCACCACGTAACAAAATATCTGTTCCTTCGGATTCTTCTAAGCGAATCATCAAATAATCCACACGGGAAGAGTAACGGGAAATTAAATCTGAGAGGAGATCTTGAACATCAGTAAGTTTAGTTGTCATTTGAAAATTCACTATAAACTACATTTATTTGCTTATTCAAAAACATATTTTTCTGCTACTTTCCAATAACGGGAAAACCGCTTTAAATCAATATATCCATCATATTCAAAAAACGGTTCTACAGCCAAAACTTCCAATTTTACAGACTTTTCAATTTGATCACAAATATCACTAAAAAAAGGACTAGGGCTATCTGTAGTCACCACAAAATTAGTATTATGTTCTTGAGCGAAAGCTAAAACTTCTGCGGCTACATTCCCCCGGCGAATTTCCACAGGTAATTCTAGTAAACATTCGTAAATAAACGTAAGGCGTTTGAGTCCAATATGCCATTTAGCAATTAAAGCATCATCCCAAACCCAAAGGGCTGGTGCTTGGGGATATTCTTGAAGTGCGGGGTTGTAGGGACTCAGACAGTCCCCATTTACCCAAACAACAGGTTGATTCATCATCTGTGCTGATCTCTTTTAATAGAAAAATATATACCCATCTTAAATCATAACGGTGAAGCTGGATCATCTTCAAAAAGCTCAAATCCTTTAAATGCCTGTAAAATAAACATTCTAGCTTGTCACTTAACCCGTGAATTGCGTTGTCAATAAATTTTTGCTCATTTTTACAAAATCGTAACTATAGATACACACAATTATAGCAACCGTGGCTAACATGATAAAAATATTTAATCAAATATTTGCTCAAAATATTTGATTAACAGGAAACATCAATAATCAAAAAAACCATTGTTCTTGTTCATCTTTCCCTTTTAATAAATACCAGCTTACAGGAGTTTACCTTCTTCAATAATTTACTTGACCAAAAATAATTTTTACTGCCTGAAACATCAGGCTCAATAACACTTAATCACAATTTGGTATAACTGAGGATCTGACATGGGAAATCAAAAACACTTTTGTGGTAATTTCCCAAACTACTGAATATCCGCAGTTAACCTCCAGGTGATATTTCAGCTAAACAATTAAGGAGTTAACCATGGTTCGACAAATGTGCTGGTTATCTAAGTCTAACGGTGATGATGAAAAGATCTTGTACTTGCAAACTGCATCTGGACAACCTTGGCGGCCTTATACAGCTTTTCCGCAATTTTCAGTTCCAGATTATCGCATTCCTGGCGGTTCTAAAGGTTGGGCTACTTATCAAAAACTCTTAAAAGCAGGTTGGATTTTAGTACCTAGTGCTAGGGGCAGCGAATTTGGCGAAAGTTGCTATACAGAGTCAACAGTGCAGGCTTTATAAGCCATACTACCATCTCTGGATTATTTGCGCCTTTGCGTCCTGCCGGGAAATAAATTCATCAGTTACACCCGCAAGACCTTAGAATAGATAAGGTGTGTTAACTGCTGTCAAGAACATTTAGAGAACATTTATATTTATGCCCCCTCGTTGGCCTCGCAAACCAGACCGCAAAGATCCAGAGTTTCGTAAACTAGATGATCGCATGAATTTTGCTGTTCATGTCGGCATTTGTGCAACTGTCACTTCTGGGTTGTGGTTTTTCCACATTTTGAAAAATACCCTATGGGAATGGCTACCAGGGTTAACAATTGGTTGGATAGGAGTATTACTACTGCATCTAATTTACATTGGTGCGATCGCTAATTACGACCAAACTCCACCAAAATCTACCTAAAGAATCAAAATTAAGCTAGGGTATTCTCACCTGTGGTAGTAGCTCAAGTCCAACTACTTGAGTAATAATGTGAAATAAGCTAAAATATCCCAATGTTACTAACAATGAGATTGTATTTATGGCTCAAATCAATACCACAGAATTACTAGAAACCCTAGCCGCAGAAATTGGTGAAAGTGTTTATATAGACATTGCTAAATGGCATCTTTATTTATCCGATGCCAGATTGCATAATATTGTGGCTGAAAAGTTGTATCCTTTAATCACCTCTAAGACTGTTAATGAAGATCAAGTAATTGCAGTTTTAGAATCTATTACCGTCAAAATCGGTGGTGGGAGAAAAGAACTATCTTTAATTGATTTATTACCATTACAATGTCAAGTAGCCTTAGTGGATATCTTAGAAAAATATCAACGGGAAATATAATCTTTACTTTCTTACCATTCCCATTGGCAGATTTACACATTTGAATAATGGAGGTTGATCAAAATGTTTTTACAAATCAAAGATAGCCGCGATTTGGTGAAAATAGTTGATGTTCAAGAACTATTTGACCCCACTATTAAAATCGTCCATGCCCAAGATCAAGAAGGACAAGAAGAACAGGAAACAGATATTTATAAAAAGGAAGAATTAATATTTCCCTCTGGAGAAAAATTACCACGTTGTTGGTTAGATGCCCATTATAGAGAAGCTTGCTTAACTTGATTTTAATTATGTAGGGTGATTTAGTTCACCCTAGGATGATAATATAATGGGTGTTAACCCTATAGATTAGATTTGAGATTAACTATAAATGCCAGCCAAAGATATTTATCACAATACAGTTAAAACTGCCTTAGAAAAAGATGGATGGAAAATTACTGATGATCCCTTTAAACTAAAGTGGGGTTTAAGAGAATTATTTGTTGATTTAGGGGCAAAAAAATTACTAATTGCTGAAAAAGCAGAACGGAGAATTATTGTAGAAATTAAAAGTTTTATTAATCCATCGGCGATCGCTGATTTACAAAATGCACTAGGACAATATCTTTTATATACAGACATATTAGAAGAAAGTGCAAATGAATATTTACTATATTTAGCTATTCGTGAATCAACATATCAAGAAATTTTTTCTGAACCTATCGGTACACTAGTTTTGAAAAAACATAAAATCCACCTACTTATTTTTGATCCCACCCAACAGGAGATTACACAATGGATAGACTAAATGAATATCAACAAATTATCCAGGAAGTATTAACTGAATATGCAGCAATTCCTTATTACCACAGAGAATTGCAAACAGAATTAATTATTGGTAAAGACAATAAAGATTATTTATTGATAACTTCTGGTTGGGAAAAAAGTGTCAGAGTTCATGCTTGTATTGTCCATATACAAATTATTGATAGTAAAATTTGGATTCAAAGGGATGGAACAGAAGATGGAATTGCTAACGATTTAGTTAATGCTGGTATTCCTAAAGATCAAATTGTTTTAGGTTTTCATCCCTTGGAAATTCGTCCTTATACAGAATATGCTGTGAGTTAAAAACAAAAATAGATCCCCGACTTCTCTAAAAGGATGTTTGAAAAGTCTAAGGGCGATTAGAAATCACATCTACACAGACAAAACCTGCCTACGCAGATTTCAAATCCTTAATTTTTCGTTAGTCCACCCAGGTGGACTTTGCTTGTGTAGACGCGAATTTCATTCGCCCTTTTAACTAAACCCTAAACCCCTACTTTTTCTTCTCCTGTTACACCCTCAGCACCTTGAGAAAAGGCTTTAGAAATCCAATAGGTGAAAATATGAGAAAGTACACCTAAAGGACCTGCAAATAAACATAAAGCTATCGAGTGAATTGTCCAAATGCCGGTTTTTTGTCCTTGCCAATAAATCCATCTTCCCACAAATAAATCCATTACTAAAAAATGAATCCAACCTGTAGCAGCAGCAGTTTCATTACTAAAGAACTTGGCTATATCTGCCAATTGAGGATTTGATAAAGCAGCAGCATTTTCTGGAGTAATGCTAGTGACAAATAAATACAAATAAGCAACAGCCAAAACCACAAAAGGTAGATAAGATTCCATGACCTTGCGGGTGACATTCCAATTAGGTAAAAGAATCATCAAAGCCCAAAAAGGTAAAACGAAAACATTGGCAACATTAAACAAATCTGTGATATTCATATTACAAAATTACAAAGTTACTAATTGAGATTCAATTTCTGAAAATTGTAAATTACGACCGATAAAAACTAAACTGGTTTGCTTTGCTTCTTCCGGTTTCCAAGGACGATCATAAAATTTATCAAATCTATTTCCTACACCTTGCATAACTAACCGCATGGGTTTATTAGCAACAGCCACAAAACCTTTAATTCGATAAATTTCTTGTTCCTGTGCTAATTTTTCCAATGTTACTTGTAGCTTTTCCGGGTCAAAAGTCCGGTTTAAAATCACGTGAGTTGAGTTAATTTCATCATCATGATCATGGTTTTCTTCCGTGTCGTGGTGACTAGGACGATTATCTAAATTATCTTCAACTGCGGCTGCAAATCCTAATAAAATAGATGGGTCTAATTTACCATAATCACTAGAGACAATTTTCACAACTCTCGGTAATTCTTTCTTGACTAATTCTAAAACTTCTGCTTGAGTTTCACTATCAACCAAGTCAGTTTTATTCAAAATCACTAAATCAGCACAAGCAAGTTGATCTTCAAACAATTCTTGTAATGGTGTTTCATGTTCTAGACTATCATCTTCTTGGCGTTGGGCGGCTATAGCATCTAAATCACTAGCAAAAGTTCCCGCAGCAACAGCAGCACAATCTACCACTGTAATTACTGCATCTACTGTAGCAGCATTGCGGATTTCTTGCCAACGAAAGGCCTTAATTAAAGGTTTTGGTAAAGCCAACCCAGAGGTTTCAATGATAATATAATCAATACTATCGCGGCGTTTAATTAACTCTCGCATTGTCGGGTAAAATTCCTCTTGTACAGTGCAGCATAAACAGCCGTTTGTGAGTTCAAATATATTAGTATTTTCTGCATTTTCTTGTACTTCATCTTCCGGGCAAATTTGACAGGATTTTAATAATTCTCCATCTATTCCAAGTTCGCCAAATTCGTTAACTAATACTGCTATCCGTCGTCCTTGGTTGTTTTGGAGTAAGTGACGGATAAGGCTGGTTTTACCGCTTCCTAGAAAGCCGGTAATGACGGTTACGGGTATTTTTGTAGCCATGTTTTGTGTGTGGTTTTGTCATTTGATTTTACCATATATCGTCTAACCCCTCTGCTTTGTTCGCACTAGGAATCGCAATTTTAGAGAATGAAAACCCCCTGTTCTCGAAGGAGTCGGGGATATGCTTTTTGCTTATACTTATACTTATATTTATATTTATATTTATAAAAATGATATATAATAATTTATTTTAAAATAAAATACTATGCGTTAGTTTATATTTAAAAATTGCAATAGTTTAGTCATTACCCATAATTTACCAAACAATAAACAAATTACTGCGTATATTTACGTTAATGCAAATCCTGGATTATACATAATTGTTTATTTAATAAGCTGTTTAGCATTTAAGTTTGACAAAATTAGTCGTTTAAAATCTTATAGGTGGACATACTTTTAAATATTTATACATATTTAATTCAAATATAATTGAACGTATTAATAACTCCATAAGCAAGATAGCGGTTTACCAACCTGGTATTAATATAGCCTTGATCATTTTTGTCTACCGTCTGTCCTTTGCCTTTATGAGTAAGCTTAATCATTAAATTGGTGCAAAATATGGGATAAAATCTATGTTCATCCCAGAAAATAGGAAGTATGTATCTTCTGGAATATCAAATTTAGATTACAGATTCGACATACTTCTTAATAAACCAACAGCGTCAACACAAAACGTTCTAATCTAAAAATTGAACTGGGTTAATTTACTGGGTTTTGCCAGCGTCATATTCACAAATACGCAAAAATGTCAAGCCTAAAAAATAAATAACTCAGGCTTAACACATAAACGATTATGATAGGAGTTTTAAAAAGCTAATGAGTGTTAAGGCAAGCGGTGGAAGCTCAGTTGCGCGTCCGCAACTATATCAAACCCTACCAGTGTCCACCATTTCCCAAGCGGAACAACAAGACCGCTTTTTAGGAAGAGGTGAACTAAATGAACTAGTCAGTTATTTTGCCTCTGGGGCAAAACGTTTAGAAATTGCCCAAATTCTCACAGAAAATTCCGAAATCATCGTTTCTCGCGCTGCTAACCGGATTTTCGTCGGTGGTTCACCTATGGCTTTCTTAGAAAAGCCTCAAGAACAAGAATTGGCAATGGTCGGTGCTGGTGCTAGTCTGCAAGAGGGCATGAAACTAGGAACAGTCACCTACGTTGAAAGTCGTGGTGGTTTCTTGGAAAACCTGCGTTCTATTTTCAATACTTCTGCTGGTGGACCCACGCCTCCGGGCTTTAGACCTATTAATGTCGCTCGTTATGGTCCGGGTAACATGGCCAAGAGCTTACGGGATTTATCCTGGTTCTTGCGCTATGCTACTTATGCCATTGTTGCTGGTGACCCTAATATTATCTCTGTGAATACCAGAGGTCTACGGGAAATTATTGAAAATGCCTGTTCTTCAGAAGCGACTATAGTGGCTTTGCAGGAAATTAAGGTGGCTTCTTTATCCTATTTCCGCAAAGACGCGGCAGCTACAGAAATTGTGACTCAGTACATGGATGTATTGCTGACAGAATTTCAAGCACCTACACCTTCTACAAAGGTCCGCCAACGTCCTAGTAGTGATCAACAAGGGTTACAACTACCCCAAATTTACGCTAACGCGGCTGAAAATCGTCCGAAATACGCTATGAAGCCGGGTCTGTCTTCTAGTGAAAAGACAGAGGTGATCAAAGCGGCTTATCGTCAAGTATTTGAGCGCGATATTACCCGTGCTTATAGCTTGTCTATTTCTGATTTGGAATCAAAAGTCAAAAATGGCGAAATCTCTATGCGGGAGTTTATTCGTCGTCTTGCTAAGTCTCCCCTTTACCAAAAGCAATTTTACCAGCCTTTTATTAACAGTCGGGTAATTGAATTGGCTTTCCGTCATATTTTAGGACGGGGACCTTCCAGCCGCGAAGAAGTGCAAAAATACTTTGCTATTGTTTCTAAAGGCGGTTTAGGGGCTTTAGTGAATGCTTTGGTAGATTCTACCGAATACAGCGATTACTTTGGCGAAGAAACAGTACCCTATATTCGGGGACTGGGTCAAGAAGCTCAAGAGTGTCGCAACTGGGGACCACAGCAAGACCTGTTTAAATACAGTGCGCCTTTCCGTAAAGTACCTCAATTTATTACAACTTTTGCGGCTTATGAACAGCCATTACCTGACCAACATCCTTATGGTTCTGGTAATGATCCCTTGGAAATTCAATTTGGGGCGATTTTCCCTAAAGAAACTCGCAACCCCAGCAGCAGTCCTGCACCCTTTAGTAAAGATACCCGCCGGATTTTGATTCACCAAGGACCTGGTATCAATAATCAACTCAGTAACCCTAAAGCCCGTGGTGTAGCTCCAGGGACTCTAGGAGCTAAAGTCTTTAAATTAGACCAATTACCAGGAACTATTGGCAAAAAAGCCGCTAAGGGTGCAAGTGTTAAGTTCTCTGAAAGTTCTAGCCAAGCAGTAATTAAGGCTACATATCTGCAAGTATTCGGTCGTGATGTTTATGAAGGTCAACGGCTGAAAGTTGCAGAAATTAAGCTGGAAAACGGCGAAATCACTGTCCGCGAGTTTGTACGGATATTGGCGAAGTCGGATTTATTCCGCAAGATGTATTGGACTTCTCTCTATGTGTGTAAAGCGATTGAGTATATTCACCGTCGCTTATTAGGTCGTCCTACCTATGGTCGGGAAGAGAACAATAAGTATTTTGATATTGCGGCTAAGAAGGGTTTCTATACTGTTGTTGATGCTATCATTGACAGTGATGAATACAGCCAAGCTTTCAATGAAGATACTGTTCCTTACGAACGCTATTTAACTCCTGCTGGTGTATCTTTACGTCAGTTGCGCGTGGGTACTATCCGCGAAGATTTGGCGAATGTTGAAAAACAAGAAACCCCGCGCTTTGTGGAATTGGGTGCAGTTACAGAAATGCGCACTGAACCAGATATTGATTTCCGCATTAACCAAGGTGTTACTAAGCAGCGTGAACAAACCAAGGTCTTTAAATTAACAGCAGTTGGTAATGACAAGGTTGCCGTTGATACTGTAATTAGCGGCGCTTATCGCCAGATTTTCGAGCGGGATATTGCTCCTTACATTTCTCAGAACGAGTTCACGAGTCTAGAAAGTAAGTTGGTGAATGGTGAAATTACGGTGAAGGAATTTATTCAAGGTCTGGGGTACTCTAACCTGTACTTGAAGGAGTTTTATACACCTTATCCCAACACGAAAGTAATTGAGTTGGGTACTAAGCATTTCTTGGGTCGCGCACCAATTGATCAAGCAGAAATCCGCAAATATAACCAAATTCTCGCTACTCAAGGTATTCGTGCCTTTATTAGCTCTATGGTGGAGAGTGTGGAATATCGTCAAGTGTTCGGTGAGGATACTGTTCCTTACCGTCGCTTCCCGACTTTACCAGCTGCTAACTTCCCCAATACTGAAAAGCTTTACAACCAGCTAACTAAGCAAAATGATGATTTGGTTGTTCCCAGCTTTAAAACAGTTAAGCCTCGGATTAAAACTGAGAATACACCAATTTTAGCGAAGGCGATCGCTGATTTAGCAGCCCAAAGTAAGAAGATGGACAAGACTAAACCCTTGTTTATTGAGTTGGGTCGTTCTTTCAATGATGGACGTGGACAGTCTGTAGAAGTTGGTGTAGGTACAAGTAGACGCAAACCATCTCGGATTTACCGCGCTACTACTGGGACAAATTCCCCAGAAACCAATTTGGTAATTAATGCTATTTACTGTCAGGTAATGGACGTATTTAGTGGTCAAGTTCCCAGCTATTTCCGCCGTTCTGACTTAGATAGCAAATTGCGTAATGGTGAAATTACCGTGCGTGAGTTTGTCCTGGAATTAGCTAGTTCCGAAATCTATCGCCAACGGTTCTACACTCCCTATCCCAATACCAAGGTAATTGAATTTTTATTCCGTCACCTGTTGGGACGCGCACCAGCTACCCAGAGCGAAATCCGTCAATATAACAAATTATTGGCTGATAGCGGTTTAAGGGCTGCTGTAGAGGGAATTGTCAATAGTCCTGAATATGCTCGTTATTTTGGTGAAGACGTAGTACCTTACAAACGCTATCCCTCTTTACCAGCGGGTAACTACTTGGGTAGTGTACAAGCTGAGGCTGATTTAGTGAAACAATCTTGGTCTAGCTTGTCTCCTGCTGTTTTAACAGGTCGTCCTAGCAGTAGGTAGGTTAATGGGTGATGGGTGATGGGTGATTGGTGATGGGTGATGGGTAATAACTAACTCTTCCCTGTTCCCTATCCCCTGTTCCCTATCCCCTATCCCCTATCCCCTGTTCCCTGTTCCCTGTTCCCTGTTCCCTGTTCCCTGTTCCCTGTTCCCTGTTCCCTGTTCCCTGTTCCCTGTTCCCTGTTCCCTGTTCCCTGTTGCCTCAAAATGAGCAAATCTGAAAATTAATGTTACAAAATATTAAGAGCAGTAATAAATGCTCAACATAATACTGGACAATATTTTGCGGAAGGTATTTGAGTTTTCCATCTGGTTTACACCAAATCCAGTCAATCTGGTGAGAAATGTCAATCAAGATGTCAGGCTTGACTATCAACCACATAAAGTCGTACCAGTTTAATCAAACTCTGGTTACATTAGTTTTGGAGGAATCCATTAATGAGTATCGTCACGAAAGCTATCGTGAATGCTGATGCAGAAGCTCGCTACCTCAGCCCCGGTGAATTAGATAGAATCAAAGGTTTTGTTGCTGGTGGCGCACAACGCCTTCGCATCGCGCAAGTATTGACCGAAAACCGCGAGCGCATTGTTAAGCAAGCAGGTGACCAACTGTTCCAAAAACGTCCTGATGTTGTTTCCCCCGGTGGTAACGCTTACGGTCAAGAAATGACAGCTACTTGTTTGCGTGACTTAGACTACTACCTCCGTCTCGTTACCTACGGAATCGTTTCTGGTGATGTTACAGCCATCGAAGAAATCGGTATCGTTGGTGTTCGGGAAATGTACAAGTCTTTGGGTACTCCCATTGATGCAGTTGCTGGTGGCGTTGCCGCTATGAAGAACGTTGCTGCTACCTTGTTGTCTGCTGAAGACGCTGGTGAAGCTGGTTCTTACTTCGACTACGTTGTTGGTGCAATGCAGTAGGTTTTAGCTCTATTCTCGGCTAAAACTGATACTGTGACAATAAGGTTGGAAATAAGGAAAAAACAACAATGCAAGACGCAATTACCTCCGTTATCAATTCTTCAGACGTTCAAGGTAAATACCTTGATACCTCTGCTCTGGAAAAACTAAAAGGCTACTTCGCTACTGGTGAACTGCGCGTTCGTGCCGCAGGTACTATCAGTGCTAATGCTGCTGCGATCGTTAAAGAAGCTGTAGCTAAGTCTTTGTTGTACTCTGATGTTACCCGTCCCGGTGGTAATATGTACACTACCCGTCGTTACGCAGCTTGTATCCGTGACTTGGATTATTACTTGCGTTATGCTACCTATGCTATGCTCGCTGGTGATGCTTCCATTTTGGATGAGCGTGTATTGAATGGTTTGAAAGAAACCTACAATTCCTTGGGAGTACCCGTAGGCTCTACCGTTCAAGCTATCCAAGCTATGAAGGAAGTAACCGCTAGTTTGGTAGGTCCTGACGCTGGTAAAGAAATGGGCGTTTACTTCGACTATATCTCCTCTGGCTTGAGCTAAGAGTTAGGTTTGCACTTAGTCATATAGGTGCGGAACTGGTATTTTGGTCTGGAAATCAATCATGATTGCTAGAAGGTTCTCTTGCTAATTTGATTGTAAGTGCTATCAGTCTAGTGTTGATGGTTGATTTCCAGTCCGGGAAAGATTAATTAAAGATTTGCACTCAAGATTTTTGAGATAAAAAAGTTTCCACAAACAAATAGAGGAGATTTGAAAAAAATGGCTCGTTTATTTAAAGTAACTGCTTGTGTTCCTAGTCTATCTCGTACTCGCACTCAACGCGAATTACAAAATACTTACTTTACTAAGTTAGTTCCCTATGAAAATTGGTTTCGTGAACAACAAAGGATTCAAAAAATGGGTGGCAAGATTGTTAAAGTGGAATTAGCAACTGGTAAACAAGGTACTAATGCTGGGTTGTCTTAATTTCTATATCAGAACTTATTTTATTGCGGTTTTGTGAGGGGTCTAAAAAGACCTCTTTTTTTTGATTATATTTTCGGTGTTGCTGATTCAGATAGTTTAGCTCAAGCATAAGCGCTTCAGGCGCAGAGAGTGAGAGTAGTAAGAGTTTATCTTTTTTTCATTTGTATGACAAAGTGGAAATCATGCCGACAAGTATCCATTGTAAGCGATCGCCTGTGGTGCGATGCGCCAATAATAAACTAGAATTAAATAACCTTAGCTAAAAATTCTCTCAACCATGGCAACTGCTACTAACATTGGTACGCTAGTAACCTGTTCTCCAGATATCAATAATGGTCGTCCCGTGATTACAGGGACTAAAACTTCTGTGAGTCGGGTGGTTGTTCTTTACAAACAAGGTGCAAATGCTGAAGAAATTGCCCGTCGGATAAGTCACCTCAACCTTGCCCAAGTTTATGCAGCTTTAGCTTACTACCACGTTAATCGTCATCAGATTGAAACTGAGTTAGCCCAAGCAGAAGCAGAATACTGGAATTTAGCAGAGTTACACAGCCAGAAAGATAAAAATACAGATGAATAAAATCCGGCTTTATATTGACGAAGACTCTATGGATGAAGATTTTGTTCAAGCCCTACGTTCGCGCAATGTAGATGTGTTAACAGTTGCAGATGTGGGAATGTTGTACAAATCAGATCGAAAACAGCTAAGTTGGGCTAAAGAAAATAACCGAGTTATATTTAGCTTTAATGCCAGGGACTTCTATTATATCCATACTACTTTACTGGAAGAAGAGTCATCTCACGCTGGAATAATTTTAGCACCTCAGCAAAGATACAGCATTGGCGAGTTAATGCGTGGAGTTTTGTGACTTATTAACACCAAATCAGCAGAAGATATGCATGGACAAGTGGAGTTTTTAAGTAACTGGGTTTATTGATTATGCCTGCTTTTATAGTCAGTCATACAAAAATAGGATGGGCTTTTATACCCACCCGTAGTTAATTATTCTTATTTAAATGACTCAGAATTATTGGGGGTTACGTTGTTGACGACGAGAACGCATTTCTTCTCGTCTTTGCTGCATTTGTGCTTGCTGTTGGGGAGTTAACACAGCGTTTATTTGTTGTTTTGATGATTCTTTGATTTGTTTAATTCGTTTTTTCTGGGTTTCAGTTAAGTTCAAAGAAGCAAAAATATCACCCTTCTTTCCCCGTCCTTCTCGACGTTGTTCTTGCCCCTGTGGCCCTTGTTGACGTTGAGCTTTACGTTTTTCCATTGCAGTTTTTAACTGATTTTTTTGTTCCGTCGTCAAAATAGCGTCAATTTGAGCGCGGGTATTGGTCTGAATTTCCTTCATTTTCGCTTTTTGTTCACTGGTCAAATTCAAGTGTTTAAATGGACCTCTTTCTGGTAATTTTTGACCAGGTTGGGGTAAGGGTGGGTTGCTCTGCGCTTGCACTGCAAAGGGAGTTGCGATTAAAGTTAAGGCCAGAGTACCAGCAAGCAGTGATAATTTTTTCAGTTTCATAATTACCCTTTGGTTATTTGTAGTTATTTGTCGTTATTTCGGTTTTTTATGTTCCTATGATATTAACTTGTATCCAAAAATTAAACTAGAATTAACAACAACTTGAGAAAATTTAAAGTTAATAATTCAGGATAATGATAAGGGTTTTAATTTAGGTCAAAATACGACTGAATTTGGTTGACAAAGTATGCGCGATCGCATTTTAGCCTTAGGAGGAGAATTTGAAATTAACACTCATCCAGATGCAGGTTGTCAAATTATTATCCAAGTTCCTTTACTTAACTATTAAACTGTTTTACTCTCAAAATCATAGTTTTTAGAAAATTTATCTCTGAAAATAAAGTAAAGAAATATTAAAAATTAATGAATTTTACCACCTTCATCTTTAAAATCAAGTATAATCATAAAGTCACAAGTTCAAGTTATTTAGTAGAGCTTACTAATTGGTAATTAGTAATATAATTCCTGGATATCCTGATTATGACAATGTATTTCCCTAGCAACTTATCATTAATAACAACACATATTTATTTTAAAAACACATAAAATATATGGACTTTAAACACTACTTACAACAACTGCAAGACAAACTAGAAAAAGGCAGTGAACGCACTCACTACTCAACACTAGAAAATCTGATTAATAGTGTTATTTTAGGAATAAAATCCACCGTTGAAGAATTGGGAAATCAAGCAGGTATTCCTGATTTTACTGTGAGAAAAAATAATCAATTACTCGGTTATATTGAAGCTAAAAAAATCGGAGAAAACCTAGAGAAAATTGAAAAAACAGACCAGTTACAACGTTATTTAGAATCATCAATTGGTGAAAATCTGATCCTGACTAATTATCTTGAGTTTCATTGGTATGTGGACGGTAAACTACAGTTAAAAACTACCTTAGCCACCATTGAAAATAATCAAATTATTGCCGTTCCTGACACATCAAAAACAGCAGAATTAATTAACTCATTTTTCAATCAACAAGAAAAACCCATTAATAACTACTATGAATTAGCCCAAGAAATGGCCTCCGTTACTAAAGCTATTCGTTATAGTATTAATGAAGCCTTAAAAACGGAATCACAAACAGGAGAATTAACTCAATTAAAATTACTTTTTCAAGATTTACTATTACCTGGATTAGATAATAATAACTTTGCTGATATGTACGCCCAAACCATAGCTTATGGTTTATTTACTGCTAGAATTGGTCATTGTGAAACCCAGAATAACGATCAATTTAACCGAGAAAATGCCAGTATTTATATAAGTGATAAAATACCCTTTTTACAAGGATTATTTAGTACCGTAATTTCCACAAATATTATCAGTAAAATTAACTGGACAATTGATATTTTAATTGAACTTCTGGCTAAAGTTGACATGGTTAATATCCTGCAAAACTTTGGACAAGAAACCAGAAAACAAGATCCCGTAGTCCACTTTTATGAAACATTTTTAGCCGCTTATGAAGCATCATTAAGAAAAAGTAGAGGAGTTTATTATACTCCTGAACCTGTAGTATCTTTTATCGTCAAAGCAGTTAATGATATTTTAGAAAATGATTTTAATTTAGATGATGGTTTAGGTAGTAAAAACGTCACAATTTTAGATCCTGCTACGGGAACAGGAACTTTTTTATTTACCGTCATTAAACAAATTTATAATCATTTTGAAAAATACGGAATTAAAACCTGTAATGAATTATTTAGAGATAAACAAGTTCTTAAACGTCTCTATGGTTTTGAATTATTAATGACTCCTTATACAATTGCACATTTAAAACTAGGAATATTATTAGAAAAATTAGGTTATCGTTTTCAAGAAAAAGAAAGATTAAATATCTTTTTAACTAATGCTTTAAATGAAGGAGTGAAAAAATCTGAATTACTCTTAGGACAGTATATCTCAGCAGAAGCAAACCAAGCAGCAGCAATTAAAAAT
The DNA here is from genome assembly GCA_900299285.1 of Anabaena sp. 54. Taxonomy (GTDB): domain Bacteria; phylum Cyanobacteriota; class Cyanobacteriia; order Cyanobacteriales; family Nostocaceae; genus Dolichospermum. The sequence continues at coordinate 25,789 of OMJF01000283.1, forward strand.
GAAATTCCTATTCATGTAGTTTTAGGAAACCCTCCCTATTCTGGACATTCAGAAAATAAAAATGAATGGATAGAAGCATTAGTTAAAGATTATTATCAAATAGACGGACTTTCTTTAGATGAAAAAAATCCTAAATGGTTACAAGATGACTATGTGAAATTTATTCGTTTTGGACAATGGAGAATTGATAAAACAGGAGTGGGAATTTTAGCTTTTATCACAAATCATGGTTATTTAGATAATCCCACATTTCGGGGAATGCGTCAAAATTTGTTACAAAGTTTTAATCGTATTTATATTGTCAATTTACATGGAAATGCTAAGAAAAAAGAAGTTTCTCCAGATGGAAGTATAGATCAAAATGTCTTTGATATTCAACAGGGAGTGGCGATTTTAATTGCTGTGAAAGATATTCCTGAACATAAGATCATATTTAAACAGCAACATCAACCAGAAAATGGTATTTTCTATTATGATTTATGGGGAAGTCGAGAAAATAAATATCAGTTATTACAAGAATTAACCATGAAAACTGTAGAATGGGAAAAAATTAATCCTATTTCTCCTTTTTATTTATTTACACCTCAAGATATTTACGCCTTAGAAGAATATAATCAAGGTTGGAAAATAACTGATATTATGCCAGTTAATTCTGTGGGAATTGTCACAGCACGAGATTCTTTAACAATTCAGAAAACCCCTGAAGACGTGGAAAAAATTGTTAATGATTTTGCATTTTTACCGACAGAAGAAGCAAGAGAAAAGTATAATTTAGGAAAGGATACAAGAGATTGGCAAGTTGCTTTAGCGCAAGATGATATTAAAAAAAGCAGAGTTAAACAGAATAAAATTATTACAATCAATAGAAATTCGATTAAACGGATTTTATATCGTCCTTTTGATATCAAATACACCTATTATACAGGTAAATCAAGGGGATTTATTTGTATGCCTCGAAATGATGTGATGAAAAATATGTTATTAGGTGATAATTTAGGATTAATTACTGTTAGACAACAATCTCAGTCTGGAGAATGGTCTTTAGTTGGTACTACTCAAGATATCATAGAATCTTGTGCTATTTCTAATAAAACCAAAGAAATTAATTATTTATTCCCTCTTTACATTTATCCAGAAAATGAAACGAACCAAGAAAGAAGACCTAATTTTTCTCCTGAATTTATCACCGCAATAAATTCTAAATTAGGTTATATTCCCAAACCAGAAAATATCTTTTATTATATGTATGCTGTATTTCATTCTGTTAAATATCGAGAAAGATACTCCCAGTTTTTAAAGATTGATTTTCCCCGTCTTCCTTTAACTAGCAATAATGAATTATTTAATCAATTAGTTATCAAAGGAGAAAAGTTAGTTAATTTACATTTGATGAAAAATCTGCCTCCAACTCCCATTACTAAATCAGAAACTTCTACTACTGCTAATTTACCTTTATTTAATGGAGAAGAAAGGGGTGCTATTCATTATCAAGGTGATGGTAAAAATGAAATAACTCAAGTTAAATATAATACAAATAAACAGCAAATTTTGATTAATCAGAACTGTTATTTTTCAGGAGTTTCTCCAAAAGTGTGGGAATTTAAAATTGGTGGTTATCAAGTATTAGATAAATGGTTAAAAGACCGAAAAAGTGCTAATATAGATTTATCAGATGCCGAAATTACTCATTATCAAAAAATAATTATTGTCGTCATAGAAACAATTAAATTAATGACAGAGATAGATGATATAATCCCTCAGTTTCCTATTATATAAATACCCCAAGATTCAGATTAGCGAATTATTGGAAAATTCAGGAATCCAATTACCAATTACCATGATCACAATTTTAATTGTAGATGACCAAGGTTTAATTCGTCAAGGTTTAAGAGCATTATTAGAACTAGAATCAGATATAAAAATTGTCGGAGAAGCAGAAAATGGTCAAATTGCAATTGATTTAGTTAAGGAACTGCAACCAAATGTAATTTTAATGGATATCAGAATGCCTATTATAGATGGAGTTGCTGCAACTAAAGAAATTAATCATCAATTCCCTCATAGTAAAGTTTTAATTCTCACAACTTTTGATGATGATGAATATGTGAAAGCAGCAATAAAAAATGGAGCAATGGGTTATTTACTCAAAGATACACCTTCAGAAGAGTTAGCAGTTGCTATTCGCGCGGTTAATAAAGGATATTCCCAATTAGGACCAGGAATAGTCAAAAAACTTATTACTCAATTTCCTGCAAATTCACCCCAAAACCTAACATCTGTACCAGCAAGTTTAGCAGAACTCACACCTAGAGAAAAAGAAGTTCTGCGATTAATTGCTATTGGTGATAATAATCGAGAAATTGCGCAAAAATTGTACATTTCCGAAGGAACAGTCAAAAATCATATTACAAATATTTTAAATCGTCTAAATCTCAGAGACAGAACTCAAGCTGCTATTTTAGCTAATAGTTTTTTTACATATTTATAACAGGGTATTATAGTATGCTGTGTTTCCGGGTTGGGTGGGTTACGGTGTCACTAACACACCCTACTAGCTAACACAATTAAAATATATTATAGTATAATAAATGTAGATTATGATCATTGATTCCTCATGCAAATTCCTCGTTTACATCCAGATACTATTGAAGAAGTTAAACTCCGCGCTGATATTGTTGATGTCATATCAGAGTATGTAGTTTTGCGAAAACGGGGTAAAGATTTTGTGGGTTTGTGTCCTTTTCATAATGAGAAAACTCCCAGCTTTACGGTTAGTCCTGATAAGCAAATGTATTATTGTTTTGGCTGTCAATCTGCGGGAAATGCAATTAAGTTTGTCATGGATTTGGGAAAACGTCAATTTGCGGAAGTGGTACTAGATTTAGCAAAACGTTATCAAGTCCCGGTTAAAACGTTAGAACCTGAACAAAGACAAGAATTACAACGTCAAATATCTTTACGTGACCAATTATATACAGTTCTCGCTGCCGCTGCTCAATTTTATCAACACACTTTAAGACAATCTCAAGGACAAAAAGCACGGGAATATTTAACAAAAATTCGTCAATTTCAAGAGGAAACTATTCAACAATTTGGTTTAGGTTATGCCCCTCCTGGTTGGGAAACTCTTTACCGTTATTTGGTAGAAAGTAAACATTATCCCGTGCAATTGGTAGAACAAGCAGGATTAATTAAGCCCCGAAAAGAAGGAGGAGGATATTATGATGTATTTCGTGATAGATTAATGATTCCTATTCGTGATATTCAAGGGAGAGTAATTGCTTTTGGAGGCAGAACTTTAACGGAAGAACAACCGAAATATCTCAACTCTCCTGAAACAGAATTATTTAGTAAAGGTAAAACTTTATTTGCTTTAGATGAAGCCAAGAATGCTATTTCTCAAGTTGATCAAGCGGTAATTGTAGAGGGATATTTTGACGTGATTTCTCTCCATGCAGCCGGAATTAATAACGCTGTTGCTTCCTTGGGTACAGCATTAAGTATAGAACAAGTGCGGCTATTATTACGTTATACAGAATCTAAGCAATTAATTCTCAATTTTGATGCTGATAAAGCTGGAATAAATGCTACGGAAAAAGCAATTGGTGAGATTGCTAATTTAGTTTATACAGGAGAAATACAATTAAAAATTCTCAATTTACCTCATAGCAAAGATGCTGATGAATATTTACATAATCATACATCATCCGATTATCAACAATTATTAAAAAATGCACCCCTTTGGCTAGATTGGCAAATTCAAAATATTATTAAAAATCGGGATTTAAAGCAAGCTACTGACTTTCAACAAGTTACCCAACAAATTGTTAAACTTTTACAAAATATAAGTAACATTGATACACTAAATTATTATGTTTCTTACTGTGCAGAAATTCTTAGTTTAGGAGATAGTAGGCTTAAACCTTTAAGAATTGAAAATCTCCTAACTCAGATTAAACCTAATAGTCTAAAATCTCTAACTCCGCGTCCGCGTATAAATAAACCGCAACCTAAAACCCCAAAATTATCTGTAGTTAATACAGAACGCACCTTACTAGAACAAGCAGAGGCATTATTATTAATAATTTATCTTCATTCTGTCCAACAACGACAAATAATTATTGAAGATTTAGAAACCCGCAATTTAGAATTTAGTCTTTCTCATCATCGTTTTTTATGGCAAAAAATGTTAGAATTTCCATTAGATGAAGTTGATTTAATTTCCAGTGTTCAAAATAGATATTTAGAATTAGCAGAAGAATTAGAAATAGTTTCTCATTTATTTCATCTCAATGAAAAAAATAAAACAGAAATATTACGAACTCCCCACGTTATTCAAGCAGCATTAGCTTGTATGGAAAGAGTATTTCGAGAAAAACGCTATCGTTATTTTATGGAACAATGGGAAAAAATAGATCCTCAAATTGAACCAGAAAAAGATAAATATTATGCTGAAGCGATATATATAGAAAAAATCCATTTACAAGACTTAGAAAAACAGCGACAATTTTCTATTAACGACTTACAGCAGTTTTCATGTATTTGAGCCACAATTATTAGACCTAACCCCCAGCCCCTTCCCTACCAGGGAAGGGGAGTAAATCAAAGCCTCTCTCCTTGTAGGAGAGAGGTTTACCAGAGAGGTCGGTTTGTGGTTTATTTACCTGAAAATAGCTGTAATTTAGGAAATTCTGTAGCTTGGGTTTAGTTCCTTGACCCAACCTACATGACTATAACTTATAAGTTAAACTTAGAGGTTGTCTTAAAAGTTTATGGCGATTAGAAATCGCTACTACACAAGCAAAGTCCACCTGCGTGGACTAACCAAAAATTAAGAATTTGAAACCTGTGTAGGCAGGTTTTGTCAGTGTAGATGTGATTTATAATCGCCCTTAGACTTTTAAAACATCCTCTTATTAAGTTTATGTTTTTATTTTTTGATAAGGTTTCCTAAAAAATTTTTATTTTAAAATTTTGAACAGGTTTAACTCAATATTCAAAAGAAAAAAATCATCAACAACAAAATCCCCGACTTCTCTCAGAAATCAGGGATCTAATTCTACAGCAGTTCCCGATATTATAAAGTACAGATATTAATCATAAAACTCTTGTGGTGCGGGCATCTTGCCCGCACTTGTACCTCACTCAAAGCTACTTGCTGTAATTTATTAAATTATTGATTTACCTTCCTTCTGGGAAACCAATCATCTAAAATGGCGTAGAATACAGGCACAACAAATAAACTCAGAATGGTAGAACTGACCAGACCACCAGCAATAGAAACAGCCATAGGAGACCGCAATTCTGAACCTGCACCCAACCCCAAAGCAATGGGAACCATCCCCAAAATAGTCGCTGCTGTAGTCATCATAATGGGGCGTAAACGTACAGGACCTGCTTTGAGAATTGCTTCATTTCTTTCTATGCCAGAATCTCGTAATTGGTTAATGTAATCTACAATTAAAATCGCATTTTTGTTAGTAATTCCTAACAAAAATACAAAACCAATCAGAGATATCATGCCAAAATCACTTTTGGTAAAAAGTAGCGCCAACAATGCTCCCACAATTGCTAAAGGTAAAGAAAGACCGATAACTATGGGGTCTACCCAACTTTTAAACAGCCAAATCAGCACCACAATAATACAAAGTGCCGATAATCCTAAAGTTGTGCCAAAACTGCCAAAAACCTGATTTTGACGGGCAGAATCCCCGCCTAAATTTAAAGAAACACCCACAGGTATGACAGCCTGAGCTTCAGCTACCACAATATCCGTCCCATTACCTAAAGTCAGATTTTGTCCCAGGTTAGCACTAATATAAACCACTCGCTGATGATTCAACCTTTCAATTTGCAAAATTGTATCTTGTTGATGAGAATCACCTGTGATAGTAACATCAGCAAAACCAGATATTTTCTCAATTCGTGCCTTCACCGCTTTAGCTGCTGTAGTCAAAGCCTTGAGGTCTTGACCCTGTAAAGCTACTTGTAGAGGTTTTTGTCCACCGGTGTCTACAAATTGAATATCTTCTACACTTGTGGTTACACCCGTCAATTTTGGCAAAGTAGTGCGGAGTTGGTCTTGGACTTGAGCCGTTTTCACTTCTCGTTCTGCTTTGAGCTTAACGTACAAAGTTCCTTTATTAGGTTCACCTTCACGAGAACCCACAATGGTAAAAACCGTGGCCACTGCGGGGGAATTTCTCACCACTTTTTCCAGTTTCTTAGCAACATCCAAGGAATCGTTTAAAAGATTAGAAATGGAAATAGGAGATGAGTCAGCAGATAAATCCGCAGCAACAAACAAAGACGAACTTCCTAATTTATCTTTTTGTCCCTTTTGTATTTCCAGTCCTCCTGGTTGTCCTCCTCCTCCTGGCATCTCTTGTCCAAGAGCCGCAGGAAGACTAGGTAAAGGGGCAGTATAGACAATATTAAATTCTCCCCGGTCAAGTTTGGGAATAAAGCCTTTGGGAATGAGGGGAATTAGGGCAATACCAGCAATTAAACTAACTACAGCTAACCCCACAACTATCAAACGGTGCTGTAGTGACCAAGCTAATAAATTGCAGTAAGCTTGCTCAAATTCCAGCCAAATCTTACCCTGCTGCTGGGGAGAACTAGATGATTTAGGTTTGAGCCAGTAAATAGCTAAGACTGGTGATAAGGTTCGGGCTACTAATAAAGATGTCAGCATAGCCGCAGAAACAGTAATCCCAAAGGGTTTAAAAAACTGACCAATGACTCCACCCATCAAACCGATAGGTAAAAATACCGCTACCGCTGTTAAAGTGGCTGCGGTGACAGTTAAACCGATTTCATTAGTAGCTATTAGCGCGGCTTCCCGTGGGGTTTTTCCGTTTTCAATATGCCGCATGATGTTTTCCACATCAACTATGGCATCATCAACAATTGAGCCAATTACTAAAGCTAATGCTAACAGGGTAATGGTTTCTAAGTTACAGCCATATATCGCCATGACGATAAATGTCCCTAACAAAGATATGGGAATAGCTAAAGCAGAAATCAGGGTAGCCTGCCAATTCCATAAAAAAGGAAAAATTACAACCACTGAGAGAATGATAGCTTCTATCAGGGCATCTATGGTTGAATGGGTCGCATTACGGATATATGACCCTTGGGTAGCAGCTAAGGTCAGGGTGACATCTTTTAAACTAGACCTTAGTTTTTGTACTTCCTTTTCTACCTGGCTGACTACTTCTAGGGTATTAGCATCTCCTTTTTTAATCACCTGGAAGGCTAAAGCGTCTTGACCATTAAACCTGACTAATGTTCCACCAGTGGTCTCTTGGGGTTTTAATATTCCACCCCCTAATAGTGACACTTTTAGCACTCCTGGTAATTTAGCTATGCTGGGAACGATTTTATCTTTTGTCAGTTGTCGTAAATTATCAATATCCCGGACAGAACTTTGAACTGCATAGCTAACGGCCGCTGACTCGTTCAGATTCAAAGGAATGATTTTTTTATTTGTATCTTTGGGTAGATTTAACTGATTAACTATTTGCGAAATTTTACTGGTAGCTGTTTCTAAGTTTGTACCGACAATAAAGGAGGAAACTACAGCAGTTTGACCCGGATAGGTTGACGAACGAATATCCTCAAGTCCTACCAAGGATTTTAGGCTTCCCTCTATAGGTTTGGTTAGTTTTTCTTCGGTGTCTAGGGTGTTAGTTAGGGGTGCTTGGGCTGTCACTACCACCACCGGAAAGGTGATATCTGGAAATAAAGCATATTTGAGAGAACTGAATGCCAGAACCCCAGCTACAGTTATACTTATCCAAAAACACACCGTTAACCAAGAAAACTTAATTGCTAATTTGGAAATATTAAAGCTTTCGCGGGCAGATGTTTGGGTTGTTTTGGTCTGTGCCATCTGATAAAATTATTATCTTAGTCATTGGTAATTGGTGATTGGTGATTGGTGATTGGAGATTGGAAAGAATTTTTTATCCATTACCCATTACCCATTACCCATTAACCATTAGCTATTACGAAATGTCAACTCTGATTTTAGTCCCCCAAGGAGCAGAATATCAAGCCGTCTGTCGCGGATTAAGTCGCGTCCCCTTGGGTAGGCACGGGGGCACTACCCCTACACCAGCCCAGGTATTAACCATACCCATGGGAATCGTACCAGTGCAGCAATATTTACAAAAATTAACCCAAAAAATAACCCACGTCCGTGAAAATTCTATCTTGATGATGGGTTTATGTGGTAGCCTAAGCGGAAAATATCAGGTTGGAGATATTGTTTTATATCAAAATTGCCTTTATCAAGAAAATCTACAGGAATGTAATAATTATTTCACCACAGAGATATATACCCGACTGGGTGATCATGTATCTTTAGTCAGGGGGTTGACAAGCGATCGCATTGTATGTACAGCCGCAGAAAAACACCATTTACATCAACAATACGGTGCTGATGTTGTGGATATGGAAGCATATCCCTTCCTAGAATTTTTCCGTCAATTCCCAGACAAACAAGTGGCCATATTGCGAGTAGTCAGTGATGATTCTAAGCATAATATCCCCAATATTACATCAGCCATGAGTGAAAACGGTTCTTTACGACCTTTCCCCCTAGCTTGGGAATTTATCCGTCAACCACAGTCAGCTAGGCGATTAATTACTGGTTCATTGACAGGACTCAAGGTTTTAACAGCAGTCACTCAATTATTATTTACCCAAGATCCCTGACTTCTCAAAAAAGTCCGAGATCTGAATAAGCTGTTATGCACCTAAATTGTATAATCCCAAAATGGTTAAATCTTGTGGGGTGGGCATCTTGCCCGCCAGACTTATACAAATTAAATACACAACAGCTTATCTCAACGGAATTAAATTAAACAATTTATGCGGGTGAGAGGTTGTCTTAAAAGTTGATGGCGATTATAAATCGCTACTACACAAGTAAAGTCCACCTGCGTGGGCTAACGAAAAATTAAGGATTTGAAACCTGCGTAAGCAGGTTTTGTCTGTGTAGATGTGATTTCTAATCGCCCTTAGACTTTTAAAACATCCTCTGAGAAATTTGCTCTAAACTACGGATGTCAAATTCACCTTAACAATTACATCATTAAAGTCTTTGTCACCGCCACCACGCATATCTTCAAAACCAAAAGTATTATCACCTAACATCCGCACGTGATCAAAACCATCTGAGTTAGCGCCCAAGAAAGTGAAGTAAATATCTGGATCATTATTAGAATTACTATCAAGTAAGGCATCAGGTGTACCATTAACAATTAAAAATGGCACCAGGATAGAACCACCTCGAAGAGTGGCGCTAGAAGTCGCTGTACCACCATTGTTCACGGATAAGTTAATATCGGAAATCCGTTTGTTAATGGCTGCTTGAATATAACCAGCTTCTCCTGGTAGGATATCAGCCTGACCATCACCATTAGTATCAATACCGCCGTTCTCACCCGTGACTTGATAGAAACCAACAAAGTTGTTGAAACCTGCTTCTCGGTAAACTGTAAAGTCAGCTTTTACATCACCTGTGATATTCCGCAGATCTAATGATTCTCCTTGAGATTGGCTTTGCAGATTTGTACCTAGAGCGATCGCTTGATTAGTTACTCGAATGTTCACCCGCAAATCCTCAAACCCATTGGGATCACCAGAACCATCTTCCCACTCCAGGGAAAAACTATTAGATCCTAAGTCTGTAATTTTGAGGTTGGCAGGGTTAGGAAAGAGAACATTGTCAATGGGAGTATTTTTACTTAGTACAGAGTCCGTCGAACCATCTTTGACAAAATAGAATCTCAAGTTTTTATTAGCATTAAATGCTAATAGTCTTTTAATGGCTTCAGCATCAAACCCAGCCGGAGAATTAGCAAGGAGAGAGAAAATTACCTGACCACGTTGTAACGCCTTATCAGTATAACCTGCTTTACCTTGTGCAATACCATCTATTTTACCATTAGCATCATCAACGGTAAATACTCCTATTTCATTGACACTATCAGAATTACTTCCTGTCAATGTGACTTCTAGTGTCGCTTTACCATTATTATTACCTTTGATGTTAAAGACATCATCACTAATTAGAGTCAGAAAACTGTTTGAATCTGTTTCATTAATATCATTAATAATGACAGTCAAAGCTTTTTCATAAGTCAGTCCTGCTGCGTCTTGTGTCTGGACGCGAATTTTATAATTGGACTTAGTTTCAAAGTCTGGAGATAAATTAATTTTGAGTTGATCTCCGTCAATAGTAAAAGCAGAATTATCATCATCACCTTCACCAGTAACCAGACTATATGTAAAACTATCCTCCGTATCTAAATCAGTGGTTGTCAATAAACCAACAACAGAGTTAATTGCAACATTCTCATCAATAGAGTTATTACTGATTTGTAAACCTGTAGGTGGTTTGTTAGCAGGAGTTCCAAACACGACATAAGCTGCTCCAGTACCAGAATTAGCAAAGGCAGCGCTAATAATCAAATCCTTAACACCGTCACCGTTGACATCTCCCGCACTACTAACTGAGTAACCTAAATTACCATTTTCAGCAATACCATTAATGATAAAGCCATTTGTACCGTTGAGATTAGAGAGTTCAAAAGTAGAATTAAAGCCGTCCCTGCTACCATAGATGACATAGCCTTGACCAGAACTATTATTAGCATTATTCGCGCCAATAATGATGTCATCAATGCCATCATCATTAATATCCCCTAAATCACTGACAGACCAGCCAGCATTGTCAAAAGACGCAACACCGTTAATAGTAAACCCATTACTGCCATTAAGATCAGAAAGCTTAAAATTGTTACCCATGTTGTCTTGTTTACAAAAGACAACATAAGCTCTGCCGGCAAATTCTTTGTTGTTGGGACTTCCATCTCTTGCACCGATAATTAGGTCTGCAATCCCATCTCCGTTAATATCTCCGGCTTTACTGACAGAAAACCCAGATTGATCCTGATCCTGTCCATTGATGGTAAAACCATTAAAATCATTATTACTATCAAGGTTGGAGATATTAATAATATTGGAAGTAACTGGGTTTTCGGAGTTAATTCTCCGTCCATAAATGACATAACTGCTGCCAGAATTATTACCATTGGGATCTGCATAAGGCGCACCAATAATTATATCAGTAATGCCATCCTTATTGATGTCTCCAGCATCACTGACGGAATAGCCCAGATTATTGGGGTCATCACTAATGATTTTCAAGCCGTCATTTAGCCCAATATTAGACAGGTCTATGGTTGAACTGAAACCACCTTCCTTCCCAAAAATAACATAGCTTTCGCCGTCAATGCCGTTTCCATTATTACCAGGATTGGTTGCACCAATTAATAAGTCTTTGATACCATCACCATTAAAATCGCCAGCACTACTAACAGCCCAACCTGCATTATGAGCCAAATTACTGCCCTTGATAATTAGTCCTTTGCTACCAAGGTCAGAAAGTTCAATGGGATTACTAAAATAATTAGACTGTTTGCTACCAAAGATAATATAAGCAGCGCCCGAATTATCCCCATTGATACCAGAAAAAGGTGCGCCAATGGCTAGGTCATCAACACCATCACCGTTAATATCCCCAATGTTACTAACGGAATGGCCTGATTGATCACCTGCTTGAGACCCTTTAATCACAAAGCCTTTAGTACCATTGAGAGTAGAAGGATTGAAGGGGTAATTAAAGCCTTGGGTGTCTTTGCTGCCAAAAAGTACATAAGTTACCCCTGCATTACTTTTACCATCAGGATCACTCAAAGGTGAGCCAATAACAAGATCGCTAATACCATCACCGTTAATATCGCCAGCATTCTTGACTGAGTAACCTAAGTTATCGTCACTTGTACCTTCAATAATAAAACCTTTGTTACTGTTGTTGAGTGTAGAGAGGTCAAAAAATTGTGCGCTCATAGTAAGTAGTATTGCTGTTTTTCTCAATGTTTGATAAATTTCAGTTAGGACTTAGGCAAAAACTTTCCTAAACCTTTATGGCATTGCTGAATTGAGGTATGAAAATCAAATATTTTAGTTCTTAAACCCCTACTCTGGAGCGTCCTTGAGCGCCTCTGCATGAGAAAAAATCATACCTTCATTCACCAACGCCACCTTTATTTCTGTCCTCAGTGCTATCGGTGACAGCAAATTAGGTGTAATAGCCAATCCGGTGATCCACCCTACACAAATTCATGCTATTAATCTGCATTAATATAAGTCTCTAGGTCTTAGTGTCTAGAGTAATCATTAATGCCATAAGTAAAGTTTTCTGGAACTTACCCAAGGGTTAGCTGATAATTCCATAGCGTCTTGAAAAGATTAGGGCTTACGTACAAGTCACTGAATAACTAACCACTCCAGGCACAAAGAATACAAATCAGGGTTTGAGGAATATTTTGCGTAAGTCCTCTCCAGGACTAAAGCCCTAGCTAAGATGTCATGTATCATACCAATTACATAACTCCTGTTTTACACAAATGAATTACACAAAAGTGACTAATAGCCTCCGCTGGAGTTGAATGGCTTGAGTTACTTTTAATGGCAATAGAGAATTAGTAGTTAATGCCATTTAGATCTTGATTTTAGGATTTTCTACCCACTTTCTTATCACCAAAATATTCACCTCTGATCATCAAGTTCAGGACTATTTAAGATTTAGGGGTTTTACATAGGAGATCCTAAAAAAACAAAGATACTAAAATTGATGGCTGATTTGATTGGACGGCTTTCGATTTTTCACCAACAATAAAGTTTACTTGAATTGCCCAAAAACAATATATCCCATTTATGGTGCTATTAATTATGAAGTTCGTGAAGTTTCTGTAAATTTTATGTAAATATGAATAATATAGTATTTTCTAGTCCACTCAAGTGCATATTTATTCCTAATTTTGTGAAAATATAGCAGATTACCATGGCGGGCAAGATGCCCACACCACAAGATTTTTATTAGACATCTCCGACAAAAAATGTAGAGACGAGAATCCCTACCCAGGTCACGTCTCTACAAGGGTTCCAGGAAAGCGCCTCTGCGTGAGAAAAAATCATACCTTCATTCACCAACGCCTTTTATCCAAGGTGTAAACTCTACCTTTCCATTCACCTCCACGTCTTTGCCAATGTCGCCATGCTGAATCTACTGTCATTAAAGTATAGAAAAAAGCAATGATTGGTAAACTAAAAGCAAAAATTGGAGAACATTTATAAAAGCGAATAATTGGCAAATAAGCAAAAGTCATGAGTAAATATGCTGTGAAAGATACTAGGGTAATTGTCGAATTTCCTAATAATACTCCTAAAATAATTCCTATTGGTGGTAATAAATAAACCAAGGTCATTCCTAATAAACTACCCACTAGTAGTAAAGGGGAATAATTAAGTTGTGTATAAGCACTTCTAGCCACCATATCCCAAATTGTTTTCAGGGAATCGTAAGGACGTAAACTGATTGTTGAGGTGCTTAGTCCTAACCAGATTTGGCCATGATTTGACTTGACGGCTTTCGCTAAGGAACAATCATCAATTAAGGCCTGACGAATTATTTGTAACCCACCAATTCTATTTAGGGCTTCTGAGTGAATTAAAATACAGCCTCCCGCTGCGGCTGCTGTGGTTTTTTTGGGGTTATTTACCCAGGAAAAGGGATACAATTTTTGGAAGAAAAAGACGAAAGCGGGAATTAACATTTTTTCCCAAAAGCTTTGACAGCGTAAGCGCACCATGATAGATACCAGGTCTAAATTCTCGGACTCTGCTTTGGTTACTAAGCGCCCCAAGTTACTAAGATCATGTTCTATATCCGCATCTGTTAGTAAAAAATAGTCTGGTGTCAATTCACTAGCTTTTTCTACTCCTTGTGCCATTGCCCACAATTTACCTGTCCAACCTGTAGGTAATGATTCGCTGGAGACAATCTGTAATTTATCAGTTTTATCAAGGGCGTAAGCTACTCCTTGGGCAAAATCGGCTGTACCATCGCTACTTTGATCGTCTACTAAAAAGATAGTGAAATTACCAGTATAGTCTTGCAAGAGGAGCGATCGCAAGCTAATAGGAATAACATCCGCTTCGTTACGCGCTGGTACTACTACACACACTGTCGGTAATGGTTTTTTTATAACGCTTTTATTTGTTTCTAATTGGTGATTAACTCGCCAAAATTGTCCCCAAAATAAGAGTAAAAATAACCAAGTTATCAGGGATATAAAGGTTAAGGTTAATACAATTGTTATCATAATTTTCGCTTTACTCCAATTCAAAATTTAAAAGAAAAGTTCGGTGTTGCTGAAGGAAGATATAATTTTTGTTCACGCAGAGGCGCTCCAGGCGCAGAGAGTAAGGGATTAAGAGGTTTTGACTTTTATACCTTGACTGCAATTCAAAATTTAATTATTACTGATTTAAATAGAATACAATGTTTGCTGATTTTGGAGAATAATTTTCTCTGATTTCGGTTATGTTATTAATTATTATTGGCTGTTGAGGAAGTATTTTATGCAAACACAAGATAGGATAAAAGTCAAGCAAGTTGTAGATGGGATTACAGCTAGTCAAAAATATCTGCTTTCGATGCAAAATCCCCATGGTTATTGGTGGGCTGAGTTAGAATCTAATGTTACTATTACTTCTGAGGCTGTTTTGCTGCATAAGATCTGGGGAACGGATAAAAATAGACCTTTAGATAAGCTTGAAAATTATCTCCGTTCTCAACAGCGAGAACATGGAGGTTGGGAATTGTTTTATGGAGATGGTGGGGATTTAAACACAACTGTAGAGGCTTATATGGCTTTAAGGTTGTTAGGTGTATCCGCTACAGACACCGCACTAATAAAAGCGAAATCCCTAATTTTGGCTAAAGGTGGTATTAGTAAAACTCGCATTTTTACTAAGTTACATCTAGCTTTAATTGGCTGTTATAATTGGCGCGGACTTCCTTCTTTACCACCTTGGGTAATGTTGTTACCTGATGATTTTCCTGTCAATATTTATGAACTTTCTAGTTGGGCGCGTTCTAGCACTGTACCATTATTAATTGTCTTTGATCGTAAACCCATCTTTAAAATTGATCAACCCATTAATTTAGATGAATTATATACTGAAGGTGTGAATAATGTCCGATGGGAATTACCAAAAAATGGTGATTGGTCGGATATTTTTAACATCCTCGATGATGGTTTCAAATTAGCAGAAAGTCTCAATTTTGTTCCCTTGAGAAATGAAGGTATTCAAGCCGCAGAAAAATGGATTTTAGAACGTCAAGAAGTTACCGGAGATTGGGGAGGAATTATTCCCGCGATGTTAAATTCTCTGTTAGCTTTAAAATGTTTAGATTATGATGTTAATGACCCAATTATCCAGCGAGGTTTAAAAGCAGTTGATAACTTTGCTATAGAAACAGAAAATAGTTACTGTGTACAACCTTGTGTTTCTCCTGTATGGGATACGGCTTGGGCGATTCGGGCTTTAATTGATTCAGGTTTTACCGCAGATCATCCGACTATTGTTAAAGCAGGAGAATGGTTAATAGACAAACAAATTCTCGATTATGGTGACTGGAATGTCAAAAATAAACAAGGGAAACCCGGCGCTTGGGCGTTTGAATTTAACAATCGTTTTTATCCAGATGTGGATGATTCCGCTGTAGTTGTTATGGCTTTACATCAAGCGAAATTACCAAATGAAGAATTGAAAAAACAAGCTATTAATCGAGCTTTAAATTGGATTAAAACTATGCAATGTAAACCAGGTGGTTGGGCGGCTTTTGATATTGATAATGATCAAGAATGGCTTAATTCTATCCCCTATGGTGATTTGAAAGCTATGATTGATCCAAATACGGCTGATGTCACTGCTAGAGTATTAGAAATGTTGGGGGCTTGTAATTTATCAATTCCAGCAAATAATTTAGAAAGGTCTTTAAATTATCTTTTGAAGGAACAGGAAATAGAGGGTTGTTGGTTTGGTCGTTGGGGTGTAAATTACATTTATGGAACTAGCGGCGTTTTATCGGCTTTAGCTTTAATAAATCCTCTCAAATATCGTGAAAATATTGCTAAAGCTACAGCTTGGTTAGTCAAAGTTCAAAATAATGATGGTGGTTGGGGAGAAACTTGTTTTAGTTATAATGATCCTAGTTTGAAAGGACAAGGAGAAAGCACTGCTTCCCAAACAGCATGGGCTTTAATTGGCTTAATTTCCGCCGGTAAAGCAACTAGTAAATTCGCTATTGATAGTATTGAAAAAGGGATTAATTACCTGTTAAAAACACAAAAATCAGATGGTACTTGGGAGGAAAAATACTTCACTGGAACTGGTTTTCCTTGTCATTTTTATTTGAAGTATCACTTCTATCAACAGTATTTTCCTTTAATGGCTTTGGGAAGATATCAAGCAATTAAGCAATAATTTAATCACAGAAAGTAGGGATAATTCATGAATTATCCCTCACCCTAAAAAAATCCCCAATTTTTTAATTAACTTTAATGAAATTTAGAAATATAACTATAGATATACCTCTATCTACTTCTTTAGTATGAAGTTAACTTAATAATTAAGATTTAGACTAAAGTAAGTTTACTATTCAACTCAAATTATGAGTTATACCAAATTAAGACGAAGCTACTGAGAATAGGATTCTAAGAATAATTAACCGCAGATAAGGATTAGTCCACGCAGGTGGACTTTGCTTGTGTAGTAGCGATTTATAATCGCCATAAACTTTTAAGACAAGGTGGACTTTGCTTGTGTAGTAGGGATTTATAATCGCCATAAACTTTTAAGACAACCTCTAAAGAAGTCGGGAATATTACTACAAATAAAATATTAATTACTGGAGAAATTACTGGAGATCAAAAATGCAATATAATGAGTTTATAATCCATGTCCAAAGTCTAGCACAATCAGAATCTCTTGAGGAAGCTGAGGTCGCTACCCGTGCTACTTTGGAAATTATTAAACAAATTGTTCCTAGTGCTGAAAGGGAGGAATTAGCAACACAAATACCCCAAGAATTAGGGGAGTATTTACGTGGAGGTGAAGCAGAACCTATTGAAGCTTTTAATTTACAGCAGTTTATTGAACGTATTAGTGAAAAAGAAAATGTGAAACCTACTATCTCAATTATTCATGTCCGCGCTGTTTTTGCTGTTTTACAAAATGCTGTTTCTCCAGATAAATTTCGCAAGTTTTATGACTATTTTTCCCGTGACTATGAGGAATTATTTAGCATAGTATTGAAAAATCAAGCCTCTGCTTAATTAGCAGAAATTTCCTTGGCTAACGCCACGCTGCGTGAACGTCAAAAATTATAGTTTACCCTAGCCTATTATATACCTGATTTCTTGGAGAAGTTGGGTATATTTTTGTTGAGAAATAATTTATAATTGCTAAGGTTCAATATCAAGTTGATTTGATTAAATTATGCTGACTTTTACCCAACGTCAACTACCGAATATTCCCGCTACAGTTAATATTACTCTTTTATTGACTGCGGAAGAACGGACTCGCAGTCGTTATAAATTTATATTAGCAAATGGTCAAGAAATTTTTTTGCGTTTACCTAGAGGGACAATATTAAATGATGGTGATATACTTATTGATGAAACCCACAGTATTTATATGAAAATAATTGCTAAACCTGAACCTGTTTTAACTGCTTACGCGGAAATTCCTTTATTATTAAGGGCTGCGTATCATTTAGGAAATCGTCATGTACCTGTGGAAATCACTCCCACTTATTTACGCTTGTCTCCAGATGCGGTTTTACAGGCTATGTTAACACAATTGGGTTTAGAAATTCAAGCGGAATTTGTACCTTTTAAACCAGAATTAGGTGCTTATGGAAATCACTCTCACTCATAACAATTTTTTAACGGTTTTACAATTAGCTAGTCCGGCTTTACCTGTAGGTGCTTATGGTTATTCAGAAGGACTAGAAATGTTAGTAGAAAATGGGACTATTACTAATGCTGATCATCTCAAAGATTGGCTAAAATCTGAATTGATTTATGGTTCAATTCGTCTAGATGCTGCTGTAATTGTTAGGGCTTTTCATGCTGCAAAAACCGATGATATAGAGGCTTTAAAACGCTGGAATTTATGGTTATCAGCGGCGAGGGATGGGGAAGAATTACGGGCTGCTAGTTGGCAAATGGGACGTTCTCTGATGCAATTATTAAGTAAGCTAGAACCGGAAATTTTACCTTTAGTCCATGCTGTGGGTTATCCTAGTAATTATGCGATCGCTTTTGCTATAGCTTGCGTTCATTGGGATATAAATATTCAAGCCTGTTTATTAGCTTATTTACACAGTTGGGCTAATAATTTAATTACGGCTGGGATTAAACTTATTCCTCTGGGACAAACTGCGGGACAAGAATTATTACTGGGTTTACAACCTTTATTAACTACTACAGTGGAGGAAATTTTGCTCATGGAAGATGATGATTTAGGATGTTGTAATTGGGGTTTATCTTTAGCAAGTATGCAGCACGAAATCCAGTATACTAGATTATTTAGGAGTTAAAAATTATGACTGCTTTGAGAATAGGAGTTGCAGGTCCAGTGGGTTCAGGAAAAACGGCTTTAGTAGATGCTTTATGTAAGAATTTACGAGAAAAATATCAGTTAGCAGTGGTGACAAATGATATCTATACTCAAGAAGATGCTCAATTTTTAGTTCGTTCTCAAGCCTTAGAAAGCGATCGCATTTTAGGAGTAGAAACGGGAGGTTGTCCCCATACTGCTATCCGGGAAGACGCTTCTATGAATTTAGCCGCAATTGAACAATTAGAAGAGAAATTTACCAATTTAGATTTAGTCTTTTTAGAAAGTGGTGGAGATAATTTAGCTGCTACTTTTAGTCCTGAATTAGTAGATTTAACCATTTATGTCATTGATGTCGCTGCTGGTGATAAAATCCCCCGTAAAGGTGGTCCAGGTATCACTAAATCTGATTTATTAGTAATTAATAAAACCGATCTTGCTCCCTATGTGGGCGCTGATTTGAATGTCATGGAACGAGATGCCAAAAAAATGCGCGGTGATAAACCTTTTGTTTTTACAAATCTGAAAACTCAATCTGGTTTAGGAGATGTAATTCGGTTTGTAAATGCGGCTATTTGTTAATTTTCAGAAATGGCTAACTTCACACTTCGCTATCAGGATTTAGAGGATGTGATTGATTTGTTTTCAGAAACAAACACAGATTTATCATAATTCCAAATCATTGATTAATTCTTCTATAGCTTGGCTTTTTAGTTCTTTATTAGGGAGAAAATAAAACACTTTTTTTAAAGTTTCTATATTTGCATTTTTAATGAACCATTCATCACTGGGATTGTCTGTCAAGCTAAAATGAAGCTTTAAACGGTCATTTATAGCATCTTTATCTGCTCTTTCTAATTGTCCTTTTCGTTCTAACCAATTTCCTACCTTATCTTTAAAACAGTTAGCGTCAACAGCAAATAGCTAATGAACTAGAGTTTATGATTTTTTATCAAGACCATTTTTTTGTGTAGGATTAATAGGTAATGTTGTTGGTAGACCTGTATAGGTTGTTTGTGATGTTAAAGGAATAGCAGAAAAAGTTGTTATATAGCCAGATTGATCTTGAAACTCGTCACTTGTCCAAATGATATGAGGATGTTCACCTCTGAAAACTCTACTAGAATTAATAGTATCTTGACAAGTTTTACATTCTACTTCACCTGGCTCATTTAATTCATAAATATGAACATGACGGAAATTGCAACTCAAAGATACTCTATAGGGATTAATGAAATATATCCAACCTTGTTGAGGTCTTTTTGGTTTTTGTCCAGCCACTTTACAATCCTAATTCACTGATTAATTTTTCCCGTTCTGCCAGTAAATTAAGCTTAACTTTTTCTTCTGGTTTATGGGTATCTATAACCTCTAACATGGGAGCAGTGCTATACACATATTCTAACAACGCTTTAAATTTTTCTTGCCCAGCACCAGCCCATTCTCTCCTGATATTATCAAGAATTAGCCTGAGACTTAAAGGTAGTTGCAAATCTTCCACATTAGTCGCCTCAGCACCAAGTTTAATCAATACTGTATCTCCCTGAGATTCTTGAATAATCTCTTTACCGTTCATTTGTTTTAAAGCAGTATCTATGTCTTCATTCCAGGGTCCAAAGCGATAATAACAGTGTTGTTGTAATATATCCTTTTGTGGCGTAGACAAAATATTTGATCAGCTTATCTAACATGATTTTTCTCTCTCGTATGATGAGTATAAACTACTACTCATGTAAAGTAAATTGGCAGCATCCGATCAGCATACCATCTAAACATAGATTTACCATATTTCTATAAAATTTGCAAATTAATATTTAATCCCCTATTTTTACCCAGGAAATACTTTGGATAAATCCAAAACTAAATCAGTAAAATATGGCAATTAACAAACTCATTAGGTAATAAAATTAATTTACGACGATAATCAAAATTATCTTGGGAATCTTGATAAGGTTCACTGTAATACTCTAAACAATATTTGCTTAAATTAAATATCCAATAATCAGAAATACCTGCTTCTGCTGATAAAAAGGAATTAAAAAAAAATTTAAATTTAGTGGTTTTAATTCCTTTTTTTATTAGTTAGCCGAAAGCAAAATTGTATAAAACTACAAAATTAACTAACGGAACAATCGTTAACAAAATTAACCAAGGATTTTTACCCAGCTTCTGCACAATTTTAATGAAAGCTATTAGTAAGAAAATCAAAGCTACAAAATTAACAACTGGTATAAAAAGCCCAACAATCCACCAGGGAGACTGATCACCTGCTTTATACATGATCCAATTATTAAGAATTGGTACCCAAGCAAACCAAGCATTTTGTTCTCCCAACTTCTCATAGATAGTATAGAAGCAATAAGAACCAAACAAATAGCTAAACAGAGTAAAAAGCAAAAAAACAATATTTGCTCCAGCACCGTCAGAACTTGAGGAGGACTGAGCAAGTAAGGAGATAACGTGCCAATTATATTGTAGTAGCAGCATTTGATCCTAATAACATCAAAATTCAATCAACTTTTAAGTTTCTATCCTAAAAATTATTCTTAAATCAATAATTTAAACAAAAATTCGCTTTTTTATTACAAAAGTATACTAAAAAATAAAATTTATTTTCTTTAACCCTAACTTTACCTTACCTGAACCTTATATTTGGAAAGGTAGTTATCATTGATATTAAGGTTTTTTCTTTCCTTCCCCTGATAAATTTTCTTGTAAAAATCAAACTGAATTGCTATATGTATAACTATAAACAAGCTATTTTATCATTATTTCTAGTCGTGTCCTGTACTGTTATTACCAGTTGTGATGCTAACAATACCGCTAATAACCCAACTCCAGAAACCACACCCAATAACAACATTAATCCCATTCCTGAAAAAGAACCAGAAAAGTCTCCTATTCCCCGAATTGAACGATATTCCACCAATTCCGATAGTAAAGCTATCTCCGGGAAAACTACCAACGTTACCCTATACATAAGTGATGATCAATGTCAAGAGCTAATTCCTAAAAAAGCCGAGGTTTCCGCAGCAGAACCCATGAATGAGGCCATAGGTAAAATATTCAAAGCACAAAATACAGCAGATTTTAGCGTATCTGGTTATCGTGTAAATGTGAAAAATGGTGTTGCTACTGTTGATATTCGAGTATCACCAGAATCAAAAAGACAATTATCTTCTCTTTCTAGCTGTGAACAGTTTGCATTGTTTGGTAGTGTTCGCAAAACCCTAATTAGCAATTCTGAGTGGAAAATTAAAGATGTCCGCTTTACCGAACGTGGAGAAGATATTGTCTTATAAATATCTTATAAAGGGGTGAATAATTTCTCACTTCCTCCACTGCTTTTCTGGGTACAAAATACGGGGTGCTAAATGCGTAGAGATTCCATTTTTTATAAACTATTCCAACAATATCCGTCTGTGCTATTTCAATTATTAGCAAATCCTCCAAAAAATGCAGATGTTTATAGATTTGATTCCGTAGCAGTCAAAGAACCTAAATTTGAAATTGATGGGGTATTTTTACCACCAGAAAATGATATTCCTGGGACTGTGTATTTTTGTGAGGTGCAGTTTCAAAAAGATGAACAACTTTATGAAAGAGTATTTGCGGAATCTCATTTATATTTCTATCGTCACAGCACTAGATTTAGTGATTGGCAAGCAGTTATAATTTATCCATCTCGTAATAGAGAACAAAGTAAAATATATCCTCATCGGGGATTGCTAAATAGCGAACAAGTTCATAGAATCTATTTAGATGAACTGGGAGATATTCGACAATTACCTGTATGGGTGGGATTAATGGTACTCACGACTTTAACCGAAAGTCAAGCACCTGAAGCAGCTAGGTATTTATTGACTAAAAGCACTCAAGAATTGTCATCACCATCAAGTCAGGTCATAATAGAAATGGTGACGACAATAATGATGTATAGATTTGAAAAACTCAGTTTAACGGAGGTTCAAGCAATGCTAGGAATTTCATTAGAAAAAAGTCGCGCTTACCAAGAAATTAGACAAGAAGCACGGGAAGAAGGAAGACAAGAAGGAAGACAAGAAGGAAGACAAGAAGGAAGACAAGAAGGAAGACAAGAAGGACTACAACAAGCAACTTTAAATTTAGTAATTCGACTGTTAACTAAACGGTTTGGGGAATTACCAGCGGATGCACATCATTCCATTTCTGTTTTACCATTACCTGTACTAGTAAGTCTCAGCGAGGCATTATTGGATTTTACCAGTCTCCATGATTTGCAGGTTTGGTTAGATGAGATAAAGTAGTAACGTATTTCTGATGGCAATTTTTCGGTTATGGTAGGGGTTTAGCATTGCTAAACCCTCATCAAAATAACCACGATAAAAATATGTATAAGGTTTGAAAAACAGAAAGGTTGTGGTGCGTTACTAATTGCTAACGCACCTTACACATATTATGGGTATCTTTACAATAAACTAACCATGGTAAAGATTTTCTGCTGATTTTACCCAAAAGCAAAAACACTCTATTAATATATAAAGGTCTTGAGTCAACGGTCAAAAATCTATGGATGTCAAGCTGATTTTAGTGGTTTTAACTGTTATATTTACTGTTTCGTGCTTATTCTTTGGTACGAAAAATGGCTTTTATGATTCCAAAAACTATCACGGTAATGGTTCTGCACATTAACAGGAGTAATAATTGGCGTTTCCAACTTTCACAACTCTACTGAGGAATATTGCTAACAGCCAATTTTCTCAGCTATTAGTTTGATTGAGGGGAGGATCATGACCAATAATGTATCAATGGATGCTCAAGAAACCGCCCATGAGTTAGAATGTTTACCCTACAGCGTTCAGCATCAAAATGAAGGGGTGTGTCTACTAGTGAGAATGGGTCCTCACCGAATTCTGCTGGATTTTGGCCTGGCAAATATTTTACCTGTAACTAAGGACTTGACTAAATCACCACAATGTGCTATTCATTCTACACCGGCGGATTTAGTTATAGTTAGTCATGCTCATTCAGATCATGCTAGAGGTTTATTTGCGCTACATCAAGCTTTCCCAGCGTTACCTGTATATGCTAGTGAGGTGACAACGAAGTTATTACCGCTAAATTGGAAAGAAGCAGAATTAGGGAATATTCCCTCATTTTGTCAAGCCTTACCATTGCGATCGCCCATAGAAATCAAAGAAAATTTAATTGTAGAATTATTTCCCGCAGGTCATTTACCCGGTGCTGTAGCCATTCTCCTCACTTACCACACCCCCAACCGCGATTATAAGTTATTATACACTGGTGATTTTTTCCTCTCTAACTCCCGTTTAGTTGAAGGGTTACGACTCGATGAACTCCGAGGTTTAAATTTAGACGTACTGTTAATTGAAGGTAGTTATGGTACATCACGTCATCCCCATCGCCGTAACCAAGAAAATCAACTAGCAGAAAGGATTCATCGCGCTATCAGTTCCAGGGGACTAGGTGAAAATTCCTCAATAATTTTACCAAGTCCTGCTTTGGGTATAGGTCAAGAATTAATTATGTTGTTACGTTCTCATCATCACTTTACAGGTAGGGATTTAGACATTTGGGTAGATGGTGAGGTGGCTACTGGTTGCGATGCTTATTTAGAAATTTTAAACCATCTTCCCGCTTCAGTACAGAATTTTGCGCGTCATCAAAGTTTATTTTGGGATGAACGAGTCAAACCCCGTGTAAGAAGATTAAAGCCAGAAAATCTGGCAACTTTAGGCACTTCTCCTTGTATCGTTATTGCAGATTATTGCGCAGATTTACGTAAATATGTGCAACCAAACAGCGGCAATTGGCTAATTCTTGTCCCGGAAAAAACTAATATTCTCAATAATCAGCAATATTTAGCACCAGTAAAAAGCGAAAGCTACCTGTTAGCACAACACAGTGATGGACCAGGAACAACTCAGCTAATTCATAATTTACGACCTCAGCACGTTATCTTTGTCCATGGTTCTCCTAGTTACTTGGCGGACTTAACTTGTCTAGAAGAGTTACAAAATCGCTATCATGTCCATTCACCAGGAGCAGGTACTCTAGTAGAATTACCAATTGGGGAAAAATTTTTACAACCTGCTGCCCCGGAAACTAATTATGGGGGGGAATTGACGGAACTGGGAACTGTAATTACCATTACGCTTCCAGATACCTTAACAACAGATCCACGCTGGCGACAATTTGCTGATACGGGTTTAATAGCAGCCCGTTGGCAAGGTGAAGATTTGGTATTACGGGGGTTATCCCCACGAGAACTCTTAAACTCGAATAGCCTTCGTCCTCATGCTGCTGATGTTGACTGCTGCGGTAATTGCCTACACCAAAGGGGACAACGTTGTTGTAACTCCGCTGCCCCCTTATATAATTTCAAAGTTACCCTTGACGGATACTGTCCTGCTTTTGAACGCTTGACGTGAATTTAATTTAGAAGCGTTTAGTTTAGTCTGGATTTAGGTCAGTATAAGGGTTATGAATGCGCTCGGCTTCTGGACATTCATCAGTTGTGAGCGGTTCTATATTACCGCGTTGGACTGAAGATAATTTTTGAGTGACAGAGCCGATACTTTCGAGACGAACCATTTCCTCCCAAGAACAAACTTCATCTTCTTCGTCTGTTTCATAGCGTAAAGTCACTAAATCACCCTCAATATCAATAATGCGGGCCCGCTCTATCCAGCGCTGTTGATCCCGCAAAAAAACACATACCTCCCGCCCGTCGCAACACAGTTGATAAATTTTGCGGTGTAGCATGTAGTGCTTCTGCCTTTTTATACAACGTAGTTAAACCTGTCAGATTTGGGTTTGATTCCGGGAATATCAGCCTTTAAGAGGTGAAGTTCGCGGTCCCAAACCAGGAAACCAGTAAGTTTAGTGACTCAATTTTACCACTTATTTTTAGTCATTAGTGCTAGATGAAATTTGGGATCTTAATTTTCAGTTTACCTCATTAGTGGAACGGTTGTGCAAACTGTCAACACAGATATTTTTTCTGACTTGATTTTTTCTGTGAGCAAGTGAGCCATTTTCCATGGAAACATTATTTTTACCTATGATAACATTATTTCCTATTTGTTGACAGAATTTTAACATTATTTGCTATCTGGTATGTATAATTTACAGTCAGTTGTCTAATTTAGGCTAAAGACTGGCGAAAATCCTCATCTTGTTCACTTAATTGTACCCAATCTAGGTTCAGGGCTTGGAATTTTTGGACTAGGCGATCGCAAGCTGGACGTTCTGTGGCATAATGTCCCGCATCAATTAATACAATACCACGATCACGGCTTTCTTGGAATTGATGAAATTTACAATCAGAAGTTAAGTAAACTTGGGCATTAGTTTTAACCACTGCTGAAATAAAACCTGCTCCAGAACCGCCTAAAACCGCTACACGGGAAATTTGTTGTTGTAAATCTGCTGTGGGTGAAAAAATCAAATGAGGTGAATTTAGTTGGATTTGAATATGATGAAGTAAATTTTGTAATGTTAACGTAGATTGAAGCATTCCTACACGCCCATAACCTAAACCCGATTGAGTAGGGATAATGGGTGATACTTGTTGAAGTTGGAGAATTTGCGCTAAAACATCAGCAGTTCCGTCTTGTACCTGATCAAAGTTAGTATGGGCGGTGTAAATACCAATATTGTGGGTAAAAGCTAACCGCATGATTTCCGTTAAAGCTTCCCCAGTGCGGAAAGATTTGGGGGGGTGAAAAATGAGGGGATGATGGGCGAAAATAAGATTAGCATGGAGAGCGATCGCCTCCTGGATAACTGCTAAAGTGGGAGTTAGACAGACTAAAACCCGTGCTTCTTGGTCTAAAACACCGGGTTCAACTTGCCAACCGCAATTATCCCAACTTTCGCACCAAGCGGGATTTGCCCATGTTTCAAACCAGGTAATTAAATCAGCAATTTTCATTATTAGTCTCCATCTCCAGCTTTCCAAGCTATAACTTTATTAGGTTGAGGATTAGGTAAATTTATGGTGACAAAACCTGCTGCTAATACGAAAAACATTGATGTCCATAAACAACCAACCAAGCCAAATATTTGATAAACCAAACCGGATAACACAGTACCCACAAGACGACCACCGGAGTTAGCCATATAATAAAAACCGACATTTAAGGCAACTTTATCATCATCAGTAAATGCTAAAACCAGATAGGAGTGAACAGCAGAATTAAAAGCAAATACCACACCAAAAACTAGAAGTCCAGCAATAATTACGATATTAGCAGGTAAACCTAATTGTAATGCCACAGCGATCGCACCGGGAACAGCCGTTAATGTAAATGTCCAAAATCGAATAGTTTGAGATTGGGGTGGACGGCCAGAACCAAAACGCTGCATGAGTGTTGGTGCTAAAAATTGAATCATCCCATAACCAATCACCCAACAAGCTAAAAATCCCCCCACCTGATAAAAAGACCAGTTTAAAGTCCCCCGTAAAAAAACTGGTAAAGCCACAACAAACCAAACATCCCTAGACCCAAACAAAAAGAATCGCGCCGCCGAAAGAATATTGATTTCTGGACTTTTAGAGAAAAGTTGACTAAATTTGACCTTTTTCTTGATTTTACCCAGACCCTTGGGCAGCATTAACCCAGAAAACATAATTAAAGCCAGTCCCCCAGCCATAATCCACAGAGAATTAATAAAACCCACAGAACTGAGAAGGGCGCTACCAAGAAAGAAACCAACACCTTTTAAAGCATTTTTAGAACCCGTTAGCACCGCCACCCATTTAAACAAAGAAGATTGGGCATCTTGAGGCACAACCAAGCGAATAGCGCTTTTAGAACTCATTTTGGTTAAGTCCTTAGCAATTCCTGAAAATGCCTGTGCAACCATCACATAGAGAACTGCGAACCACTGCACCCAGGCTGGATTAAGAAAAGACAGCATTATCAAAGAAAACACCTGTAACCCAATGCCGGTGTAAAGAGTCACCTTTAAACCAAACTGAGAACCAATCCAACCGCCGAGAAAGTTTGTAACAATTCCAAATACTTCGTAAAACAAGAATAGAAAGGCAATTTGAATGGGTGTATAACCAATTTTATTAAAATAGAGTAACACCAACATTCGTAAAGCGCCATCGGTTAAAGTGAAGCCCCAATATGCCAGTGTCACCAAAATATAATTCTTGAAATTAGAATTAGAAGCAGTAGTAGAAGCCATGATTAAAAATTCAAAATTGTCAATGTAGTACCAGTCAAAAGTTAGAAAAATGGGGTAAATTAAATACCCCACAACCTTTACAAAAAAACCTTATTTTTGTAAACTTAAAGCCACCTTGCGGGCTAATTCTACCATGCGATTTGCATAACCCCATTCATTGTCATACCATGCCAATATCTTAACTTGGGTTTGATTGACAACCATTGTCGAAAGGGCATCAATAATTGCAGAACGAGGATCATCTTTATAATCAATAGAAACTAAAGGACGTTCTTCATAACCTAAAATTCCTATTAATGGTTCTTGTGTAGATGCCGTTTTTAATAACCCATTAACTTCGGCTATTGT
Organism: Anabaena sp. 54; assembly: GCA_900299285.1. Lineage (GTDB taxonomy): Bacteria > Cyanobacteriota > Cyanobacteriia > Cyanobacteriales > Nostocaceae > Dolichospermum. The sequence continues at coordinate 53,890 of OMJF01000283.1, forward strand.
GGTAGGACGAACAACTTCAAATACACAATCTGTGAGGGAAGCATTTAATAAAGGTACACGCACTGCTAAACCATTTAATTTACCATTCAATTCTGGATAAATTAACCCAATAGCTGTGGCTGAACCTGTACTAGTGGGAATTAATGACATACTTGTAGCCCTAGCCCGACGCAAATCTTTATGAGGTGCATCTACAATAGTTTGAGTATTAGTATTGTCGTGAATTGTGGTAATTATTCCATGTTTAATTCCCAAACCTTCATGAATTACTTTTACGACTGGGGCTAAACAATTGGTAGTACAAGAAGCTGCTGTTAATAAATGATGTTTTTCAGGTTCATAGAGGTGATCATTTACTCCCATGACAATATTTAAAGCTTGTTCTTTAACAGGTGCTGCGACAATTACTTTTTGCACATCTCTTTTAAAATATGGGTCAAGAATAGCGGGTGTTCTAAACTTACCAGAACATTCCAGAATTATATCAACATCATAGTTTTCCCAAGGAACTTCACCCGGTTGAGAATGTTCAGTAAAACTCAGAGATTTACCATCAATAATAACCTGGTTTTTGACCGCTTCTACTTCTGGTGTCCAACGCCCATGTACAGAATCAAATTTCAGTAAATGTGCTGCTACTTCTGTTCCACCTTTGGTTTCGTTAATATGTACAAATTCTATTTCTGGCCAATCCCAAGCAGCGCGGAGAGTTAACCTTCCTATGCGTCCAAATCCATTTATTCCTAGTTTAATTGTCATGATTTTTATTAATTCCTAAAATTGTTTTTGTTTGCGTAATAATTCCCCAAGTGTGAGTTTAAACTCTGATTTACCACCAAATACTGTTCCCACTTTGCCTTTATATAAATGAACATAATCAAGTTTATAAGCTTCCTCTGATAAAGGCACATAGCCAACAGAAACTGCTGTTTTGGCAGCGTTTTTAATGTAGAAGTCTGCAAACTTATAAACTACGGTTTTGTTTTGACTAGACCACAGATTTACATATATAAATAAGGGTCGAGAAAGTGGTTGATATTTAGCTTTTTCTACTGTTTCTGGTGATGGTAAAATAGCCTCTTTACCGTTATTAACTGCGAGGACTTTTAATTTATCTTTGTTTTCTGCGTAGTAAGCGTAACCAAAGTAGCCTAAAGCACTAGAATCTTTACTAATACCTGCAACTAAAACCTCATCATCTTCGCTGGCTGTGTAATCTTTGCGGCTGGCTTTGGCTTTACCGACAATTGCTTCGGTAAAATAGTCAAAAGTCCCAGACTTATCACCAGCACCGTATAATTTAATGGGCAGGTCTGGCCAAGAAGCGCGTACTTGATTCCATTTTGTAATTTTTCCTTCCGCCCCAGGTTCCCAGATTTTTTTAAGTTCGGCTACTGTGATATCTTTTGCCCAGGTGTTTTGGGGGTTAACAGCGATAGTTAGGGCATCAAAAGCTATGGGTAATTCTATGTAGCTAATGCCGTTTTTTTTACAAGCCGCCATTTCTGACTGGTTAATTGGCCGAGAGGCATTACTGATATCTGTTTTACCAGCACAGAATTTTTCAAACCCACCACTAGTACCCGAAATATTTACTTGTACTTGACTCTTATTTCCAGGGTCGGCTTGATATGCTTTAACTACAGCCTGGGTAATGGGATATACGGTACTAGAACCATCTACTTTTATTGGTGTGGTACTAGTAGAGTTGGTAACTTTTGTGGCTTTAGTTCGTTGTTGAATATTATCGGCAGAATTAGACGTAGTTGTACAACTGGTTGTTAATAACAACATTCCCAGAGTTAGGACTAATTTTTTTGCTGTGTTATTCACTGAATTTTCCTGTATAATTAGCGAGTAGACTATTGATCCTATTTACCTATTATTTCCAAAAAAATTGATATGTCAATATGTACTTTACCATTAGATACAACAATTAATCAAAAAAAATTGATGTGCTGTTTATAAGCAGCAGAAAAAATGTTTTTAACCCGTTGTTAGTTTCCGGGACAAAAAGACGTTTGTTCACCAACGGCAATCCGAGTGGTAGATTTTGAACTAAAGTGAAGTAAAAGCCTTTTCCTGGCGTGGAGAATCACAAATTGTGAAGTTACAGCGACCAATATTAGTGGGAGGACTAGGACTATCGTTCTCCCTGTGGATGTTAGACAGTTGGCATGATTCAATAGTTCAAGTAGGAGAGTTGGGAATTTTAACTGCTTTGGCTGTTGGTGGGGGTTTATGGTTATTGCGGAAAAATCAGCCACCATTAGGTGAACAGCTAAATGATATACTTGTAGGTCGAGAGGCTGTACTAAAAGCGATCGCTCAAACAGAGGTAATAATTAATCAAATTGCTCAAGAAGCAGCCTATGATCCTTCTCTAGCAATTCTCCGCGAAAATCTCGCTAAATTGCCTTTAGAATTGGCAAGAAAGGAAATTACAGTGGCGGTTACTGGCGGCAAATCTGTAGGTAAAAGTACAATTATCAAAGTTCTGAAAAATACCTCAATTTTTCCAGAAATGTCCTTAGATTTTACGGAAACAGCGGCTTTATTTTCGGCACTTGGTGAAAATTCTGATGTCGTTACTTTATCAGAAATTCAGAAATCTGATGTTGTCTTATTTCTGACTAACAGTGATTTGACAGATTCAGAATTTCAGGTTTGGGAACAGTTAAAAGCCGCAAAACAGCCCACATTGCTGGTTTTCAACAAACAAGATCAATATCAACCTTCCTCTCGCGCTACAGTGCTACAATCATTAAAACAGCGCGTGGGTGTAAATGTAGTTGGGACCGCGGCCTGTCCGGTAACTGTGAAAGTGCGAAAACATCAAGAAGATGGTTCTTTCCAGGAATGGATAGAACAACCAATGCCAGATATCCAGCAGTTAACACAACAATTAGGGGCAATTATTCAAGAACAAGGGGAGCAACTAGTTTGTAATACTACACATCGCCAAGTATTATTGCTGAAGAATCAAGCTAAAAATTGTTTAAATGGTCTGAGGCGCGATCGCTCTGTACCCATTATAGAACAATATCAATGGATTGCAGCGGCAGCGGCCTTTGCTAACCCTGTACCTGGATTGGATCTTCTCGCCACTGCGGCCATTAATGCTCAAATGGTGATAGACTTGGGTAATATTTATCAGCAGAAAATTTCCTGGGAACAAGGACAACAAATAGCCAAAACCATGGGAAGTTTGATGTTGAAATTAGGTTTGGTAGAAATTTCAACTAAAGCTGTAACGGGTATTTTGAAAACTAATGTTGCTACCTTTGTCGCTGGGGGAATGGTAGAGGGAGTCAGTGCTGCTTACCTAACCAGAGTAGCAGGATTAAGTTTAATAGCATATTTCCAAGAGCAAGAAATTGCTTTAGAATCGGGAGATGCCTTAAATCTGGAGAAATTACGCCAAGTTTTACAAACTGTATTCCAACAAAACCAGAAAATGGCTATTTTGGAAGCCTTTGTCAAGCAAGGTGCGAAACGCTTATTACCGGAAGCAAAACCAGCAGAAGTTGTAGCTTAATCTTTCATATCCCTGATTTCTTTAAGAAGTCCGGGATAGTTAAAATCCTGACATCGAAAAAAACAGTTTGAGTGCGTAGAATATGTTAGAATCTTATTAATTGTCACAAATCAGGATAACTAGAATTAAACGATTTACAGGAATAACTATATGATGACAATAGCAGAACAAATTTATACAATTGTTAACACTATAACATCTGATATCCCAATTTCTTCAAGAAGTCGAGTATCTAATCAAAGCCATGATACAATTACCACGATATAACTGAATTAATCTTCACTGTATCTACAAAAATATGATTATCTGGCAACCGGGGCAACAAATCAACAACGGTAGATTTATCATTCAAAGCGTTTTAGGTACGGGTGGTTTTGGAATCACCTACAAAGCCTTA
>OMJF01000284.1 GCA_900299285.1 Anabaena sp. 54
AATTACTCAAGGGACGTTTCACAATTAACCCTCCATTCCTCCCATCACCAAACTGAGTACAGTTTTGGTGGGGGTCTCCTGGAGGGGGTTTAGATGAAAATACTCGTCCTCAATGCCGGTTCTAGCAGCCAAAAGAGTTGTCTGTATGACATGACAACCACCACTCCTCTCTTACCTCCCCTTCCCCTCTGGGAGGGGAAAATCAACTGGACTCAAGACAAAAATCAGGCGGAAATTACAGTTAAAACGGCTATCGGTGCAACTCTACAAGAAACTATTGTCAGTGATTCCCCAGAGGTACAATTTGCTTATTTGTTGTCTACTCTCATACATGGTGCAACTCAGGTAATTGATGATTTATCAGTGATTGATGTGGTAGGACATCGGGTAGTGCATGGTGGTGAAAAATACAAAAAAGCTGTAATAATTACGGAAGATGTAAAACAGGCGATCGCTAGTTTATGTAATCTAGCACCAGCACACAATCCAGCCGCTTTGGCAGGCATTGAAGCTATGGAAAAAACTTTGGGCAATATTCCTCAAGTCGCAGTTTTTGATACTGGATTTCATAACACCTTACCAGATGCAGCGGCCATCTATCCAATCCCGTATTATTTCGCAGAAAAAGGTATTCGCCGTTATGGCTTTCATGGCATTAGTCATCAGTATTGTGCTCATCGGGCTGCGGAAATTCTTGGTCAAGATTTACTATCTCTGCGGATAATTACTTGTCATTTGGGTAATGGTTGTTCCTTGGCGGCCATCAAAAATGGTTGCAGTATTGATACAACTATGGGATTTACACCCCTAGATGGTTTAATGATGGGTAGCCGTAGCGGTTCAATTGATCCGGGTATTTTAATTTATTTATCGGAACAGTATAATTACTCTAGTGAAGAATTAGATAATATGTTAAATAAACTTTCGGGATTACGAGGTATTTCTGGAGTATCAAGTGATTTAAGGGATGTAATAGCCGCCAAAAAACAAGGTAATCAACGCGCCCAATTGGCTTGGGATATGTACGTACATCGCCTCCGGTCTGGTATCGGCGCAATGCTGGCTAGTTTAGCAGGTTTAAATGTACTAGTTTTTACTGCTGGAGTAGGAGAAAAATCCGCAGAAATACGCGAAGCTGCTTGTGAACCTTGGGGATTTTTGGGACTGAAAATTGATGTAGAGAAAAATCAACAACAACCTGTTGATATTGATATTGCTACATTTGACTCAATGGTGCGCGTTTTAGTCGTAGAAACTCAAGAAGATTGGGCAATAGCGCAACAATGTTACAAATTACTGCAATAATATTACAGGAGTCAAGAGAAGAAAATCCTCCCCTATTCCCTATTCCCTATTCCCTATTCCCTGTTCCCTACTATGTTTTTATCTCGTGAAGTTATTACTACACCCTTAGTCGCTTGTTTGTGTATTATCAGCATTAGCTTAATGCAAATACCAAGAATGCAAAAATTATTAGTCAGTAAACAATCTCTACCCGTGGAAACTCTGGAAAAAGACCTCAAAAAAGAGAGTCTCCGTTTGAACTTACTCCAGAATTTACCTAGTTTTAGTTATAAAAACTTAATTGCAGATTGGGTATATATTGATTTTTTGCAGTTCTTTGGCGATAATGAAGCCAGAGATAAAACTGGGTATAGTCTCAGCCCAGAGTATTTTCAAGTTATTCTGAAAAATGACCCACGTTTTTTGGAAGCTTATCTGGGGCTTTCTGTAAGTACCTCTTTATACGCCGGAATGCCGGAAAAGTCTATAGCTTTAATGGCACAAGGGTTAAAATCCCTATCCCCACAATTACCACAAAAATCTTATTTTATTTGGCGTTATAAGGGTACAGATGAGTTATTATTTTTAGGTGATGCTCAAGCAGCACAAATATCTTTTCTTAAAGCCGCAGCATGGGCAGGTACTTACACTGATGCAGAAAGTAAACGGATAGCATTTATTTCTCAAAAAACAGCGGAATTTTTGAGTAAAAACCCTGATAGTAAATCTGCGCGAGTTGCTACATGGGCGATGGTTTTAAATAATAAACTAGATGAAAAAACTCGCAAACGAGCAATTAGGGAAATTGAAGCTTTGGGGGGAGAAGTAGTCACTAAGCCAGACGGTACAAACAGTATTAGATTACCAGAAAAAGATTGATGGGTTATTAGTCTTTGTCTGGTGGAGAATGATTACAATAGAAGTCCTACTATTCTTAAATTTTAGACTTGTGGGGGATAGAAAATCATTTGTAGCATGACAAAAGGACTATTTTGAGATATCTTAAGATAAGTTAACATAATTATCATAATGTCCTCTTTCTTAGAGAAGCTACGTATAAGCAGCAAACAAGTACAGGAGAAACAACATCGGTGAATAATAAAAAATGGAGAAATACGGGGCTGTACGCGCTCCTTTTTATAGTTGTCATTGCGCTAGGAACAGCATTTTTTGACAAACAACCTCAAAACAGAGAAACATGGCGCTACAGTCAGTTTATCCAAGAAGTTGAACGGGGTAGGGTTGAGAGAGTTAGTTTGAGTTCTGACCGCTCTACAGCACTGGTAACACCCAAATATGACGAAAAGAAAAAAATCGTTACTTTAGTTAATGACCCTGATTTAATCAATACCCTCACCGCTAAGGGTGTTGATATTGCTGTGTTACCCCAAGCAGACGAGGGATTTTGGTTTAAGGCTCTCAGCAGTTTATTCTTCCCTGTATTGCTGCTAGTTGGTCTATTTTTCCTCCTCCGTCGCGCTCAAGGCGGTCCTGGTAGTCAAGCTATGAACTTTGGTAAATCTAAGGCCAGAGTACAAATGGAACCCCAAACTCAAGTTACTTTTGGTGACGTGGCGGGTATTGACCAAGCTAAATTAGAGCTAAACGAAGTTGTAGACTTTTTAAAGAATGCCGATCGCTTTACTGCTATTGGTGCGAAAATTCCTAAAGGTGTACTTTTGGTTGGACCTCCTGGTACTGGTAAAACCCTGCTTGCACGGGCTGTAGCTGGCGAAGCTGGTGTTCCTTTCTTCTCAATTTCCGGTTCGGAATTTGTGGAAATGTTTGTGGGTGTGGGCGCTTCCCGTGTCCGTGATTTATTTGAACAAGCGAAAACTAATGCTCCTTGTATCGTCTTTATTGATGAAATTGACGCGGTGGGTCGTCAACGCGGCGCTGGTTTAGGTGGTGGTAATGACGAACGGGAACAAACCCTCAACCAGTTACTAACGGAAATGGATGGTTTTGAAGGTAATACTGGCATTATTATTATTGCTGCTACCAACCGTCCTGACGTATTAGACGCGGCTTTATTACGTCCCGGTCGTTTTGACCGTCAAGTAGTCGTAGACCGTCCTGACTACGCTGGAAGAAGCGAAATATTGAGAGTTCATGCCCGTGGTAAAACTTTATCTAAGGATGTAGATTTGGATAAAATCGCCCGTCGGACTCCTGGTTTTACCGGTGCTGATTTATCTAATTTACTCAATGAAGCCGCAATTTTAGCCGCACGTCGGAATTTAACTGAAATTTCGATGGATGAAATTAATGATGCTATTGACCGCGTATTAGCAGGTCCTGAAAAGAAAGACCGGGTAATGAGCGAAAAGCGCAAAACTTTGGTAGCATACCATGAAGCAGGTCACGCTTTAGTCGGTGCTTTAATGCCTGACTATGACCCTGTCCAAAAGATTAGCATTATTCCTCGTGGTCGTGCAGGTGGTTTGACTTGGTTTACTCCTAGCGAAGACCGTATGGACACTGGTTTATATAGCCGTGCGTATCTGGAAAATCAAATGGCCGTGGCTTTAGGTGGTCGTCTCGCTGAAGAAATTATTTTTGGTGAGGAAGAAGTGACGACAGGTGCTTCTAATGATTTACAGCAGGTGGCCAGGGTAGCTAAACAAATGATAACTCGCTTTGGCATGAGCGATCGCCTCGGTCCAGTAGCCCTTGGTCGTCAACAAGGAAATATGTTCCTGGGTCGAGATATTATGTCTGAGCGTGATTTCTCGGAAGAAACTGCTGCTGCTATTGATGAAGAAGTGCGGAAGTTGGTTGATACTGCTTACAGTCGAGCTAAAGAAGTTTTACTCGATAACCGCAAGGTATTAGATGAAATTGCTCAAATGCTAATTGAAAAAGAAACCGTAGACGCTGAGGAATTACAAGCAATTCTTGGTAATAACGATGTGAAAATGGCTGCTTTTGCGTAATTTTTCTTAAACTTTTAATTGGGGTAATTCTGGTTTTTCTGGAATTACTCTTTTTAGTTTCTTGTGAAAGTTAAAGATGTTAAAATACCATTTTGAATCTAATTTCAAAAAAATTTAAACTTATAAAATTAATCTATTTTTGCACGCAGAGGCGCAGAGGCGCAGAGAGTTCGTTTTATTTTATCCTATTTGCAAAACTAAGGTTTCTTCTCCTGGTAAAATTAGGGTTTTTCCGACTGGTAAAATAGCTAAAGCATTTGTTTGGGATAGGTTAATTAAGTTCCCTGAATTTAAGTTACCACTTGTTTGCTGAAATTCATAAATACCATTATTTAATTTTAATTTACCCCAAATATAAGTTTCCATTTTCCCGTTAGACTTTAATTCAGAACCAGATTTTACTTTGATAAATTTCCCTTCCCAACCTTGCTTAATTCCTGAAAGTTTTTTTATTGTCGGTTGCACAAATCGCCAAAATGTCACTAATACAGAAACGGGATTTCCTGGTAAACCAAAGTATAGGGATTTGGAAAAAGTGGCAAATGTTAAAGGTTTTCCTGGACGCATTTGCACGGCACGAAAATGAATTTCCGCCCCCAAAGATGTTAATATATTAGCAATATAATCATAATCACCTACGGAAACTCCACCAGAAGAAATAACTATATCACTATTATTAATTGCATAATTGATAGTCTCTGTCAAGGCTCTAGGATTATCTTTAACAATTCCTAATGTTAACACTTCTGCACCTAAGTTACGTACTAAAGCTGCTAAAGCATATTGGTTAGAATCTACTATTTGTCCTCGTTTCAGGTTCTGTTCTGGTGTTACTAATTCGTCACCACTGGAAAAAATCGCTACTCGTGGACGACGGAAAACATTGATTTTAGATATTTGTGCTGCTGCTAAAATCGCTATTTCAGCTGCGTTCAGGGAAATTCCCCCTGGTAAAAGTTCTGTTCCTGCTTGATAAAAGTCTCCTTGTTTTCTCACAAATTCTTGGGGTTCAGGTGTAGCAAAAATAAAAACTCGATTCTCCTGTAAATTAGTTTTTTCTTGCATAATTATAGTATCTGCATCTTTTGGTATAATTGCACCAGTGAAAATCCTTGCTGCTTGTCCTTTTTTAATGGTAATTTTGGGTTCATATCCTGCGGGAATCTCTTCAACAATTTCCAAAATTATGGGATTTTCAGAACTGCAATTTTGTACATCTTCATAACGTACAGCAAAACCATCCATTGCGGAATTATCCCAATGAGGAAAATCTAAAGAACTAATTATAGGAGTTGCTAAAATCCGCTGAAATGCTGTTAATAAATCCACAATTTCAAGATCATGTTCTTGATTTAAAGGTCTGACATTATTGAAAATAATCGTTTCTGCATCTTTGACTGATAACATAGTAAATAAATGTGTTATTTGATTTGATAAATTAAAAATACCGAACCAATTGCACCTAAATTCTCGACATAGACTTTTTTATTATAAAACAATCCTGGAGACATTCCTCCATCAAATAACATTCCTTCCTGAATTGTCCCTAACTTGGGAGATTGAGGATTAAAAAAATTACATGATTAATCCCTTTTTTATATCTTTCTCCATTATTATTAGTCTGAAAAAACTCAATACTAAGATCTTTATCAGGACAGTTAAGAGGATGTTTTAAAAGTCTAAGGGCGATTTCTAATCGCCATAAACTTTTAAGACAACCTCTAACAGACTTTCTCAGTTTTGAATTGGCTATTACACCCTCTGAACCTGATATTAAAGCCGCTGTTATTGTCGCAATAGATATTAAAAATAATTGATTTGTGTTCATTTGTAAATGCGGGAAAAGTATAGATGATAATTACAACTATTTTACTTTTAAATCAGATAAAGTATTAATATAAACGCTTGTAAACATATAGGGTGAGCAATGCCCACCCTAAACAACTAGTCTATCACTTGTGCTGAATTCTGTTTATCCAACTTGAGCATTAACACACCCAAAGGAGGTAAACACAAATCTAAGGAATAAGGACGATTATGCAAAGACCAATTGTCAGTCCACTTACCACCTAAGTTCCCCATATTACTACCGCCATACTGACGGGCATCACTATTAAACAACTCGGTATAAAAACCCTGTTCTGGAACACCTATACGATAGTGGGAATGGGGTTGGGGAGTAAAGTTACAAACCACAATGATAAAATCACTGGAATTTTTGTCACGACGGATAAAAGAAACTACACTATGGCTGTTATCAGTACAGTCAATCCACTCGAACCCTGGTTGGTCAAAATCTTGACTATATAAAGCAGGTTCAGAACGGTAAAAATAGTTAAGAGACTGGAAAAAATCTTTTAACTGTCGGTGTGGTTCATACTGTAATAAATGCCACTCCAAATCAGCCCAAGCATTCCACTCACTCCATTGTCCAAATTCCATGCTCATAAACATGGTTTTCTTGCCAGGGTGAGCAAACATATAAGTAAATAAACAACGGATATTAGCTAACTTTTGCCATTGATCACCCGGCATTTTACCGATCATATTACTCTTCCCATGGACGATTTCATCGTGGGACAGAGCTAACATGAAATTCTCGCTGTGGTTATACCACATACTAAAGGTAATGTTGTTTTGATGGAATTGACGAAACCACGGGTCCATACTGAAGTAATCCAGCATATCGTGCATCCAGCCCATATTCCACTTCAAATTAAAGCCCAATCCCCCTGTATAAGTAGGCCAGGATACCATTGGCCAAGATGTAGACTCTTCCGCAATGGACAGCACACCGGGATAATAACCAAATAGTAGGCTATTAACTTGACGTAAAAAATCCGCAGCTTCTAAATTTTCTCTACCACCGTATTCGTTGGGCAACCATTCCCCTGCTTTCCGGCAATAATCAAGGTACAGCATGGAAGCAACAGCATCAACACGAATTCCGTCAATATGGTATTTATCAAACCAGAATAGGGCATTGGCTACCAAGAAATTACGTACTTCATGACGATTGTAGTTAAATACTAAAGTCCCCCATTCCTTATGTTCACCTTTGCGGGAATCAGCGTGTTCATACAAGTGACTACCATCAAAGAAGGCTAAACCGTGACCATCTTTGGGGAAGTGACCAGGAACCCAGTCTACAATGACACCAATGCCATTTTTATGACATTCATCCACAAAATACATAAAGTCTTCGGGAGTACCAAAGCGGGATGTAGGCGCAAAATAACCAGTTACTTGATAACCCCAAGAACCATCAAAGGGGTGTTCGGCAATGGGTAGAAGTTCCAGGTGGGTATACCCTAATTCCTTGACGTAGGGAATGAGTTTAGCTGCTAATTCCCGATAAGTGAGAAACCGTGCGCCGGTTTTTAGTTCAGAAACCACAACTACAGCTTCATTTTCCCCGTTGGGTAATTTGGCCGGTTCAGCACTAGCAGCGTGTAACCAAGAACCTAAATGGACTTCGTACACGGAAATAGGTTGACTCAGGGGGTCAGTATGTCGGCGCTTTTCTAGCCAGTCTTCGTCACTCCAGGTGTAGGAATTTAAGTCTGTAACAATAGATGCTGTTTTTGGACGTGGTTCTTGCTGAAAACCGTAAGGATCAGATTTTTCGTAAATATGTCCTGCAAAATTTTTGATTTCGTATTTGTAATGTTCTCCTACACCGATTTCGGGAATAAATAATTCCCAAACCCCTGTGTGTCCTTTCCGCATTTGGTGTTTGCGTCCATCCCACAGGTTAAAATCTCCTAATACAGAAACGTTGCGGGCATTGGGAGCCCAAACTGCAAAATAAACGCCTTTAATCCCATCTACTTCTGTAGTATGCGCTCCCAATTTCTCATAAATGCGGTGATGATTTCCTTCACTAAATAAATGCAGATCAAATTCTGTTAAGTGGGCAGAACGGAACGCATAAGGATCATTCACAACCCGCTCATGTTCTCCTTCTTTAATCCGTAACTGATAATTTTTCAGTTGTGCGGTTTCAATGGTACATTCAAAAAAGTGAGGATTATGCACTGTGTCCATTGGGTATTCTTTCCGCTCCTCTGGAATTACCACCCACACAGCACTGGCATTTGGTAGGTAGGCTCGCACCGCCCAAACAGTTTTACCATTTTGCTCAATGAGATGAGGTCCTAAGATCTCAAACGGGTCATGATGTTGATTGTGAACGATGCGATTAACCTGTTCAGGGGCGACCGTGGTTATGGACATGAAGCTACCTATGTGATATACGATGATTAGCTAAATCTACTTTTTATCTTTTTATATTCTCGCATCTTTGGTCATTAGTCATTAGTCATTAGTCATTAGTCATTAGTCATTAGTCATTAGACATCTCCAGAAAAGAATGTAAATACGAGAATCCCTACCCAGGTCACGTCTCTACAAGGGTTGTAAGTCACGCATATTTAATTTTCACAAGATGTCTATTGATATAGCACTTCCCGGTGTTATAAGGTACATATTTAGCGGGCAAGATGCCCGCACCACAAGAGTTTCATGATTCAACTTTGTACCTCATCAAATCGGAAAACGCTGTATTAGTAATAACTATTACTTTTTGTTTATCCCTTCTCCCTCACTAAATATTTAAAAATGGGAAAATTTCTAATAATACCTTCCGTATTTGTAACAGAAAAAATTGATCGCGGATAGCAGCATTTAACTTTGGTGGCGGACTAATTTCCATTTGTGCTTGTAATTGGGCATATTCTGCTGGTGTTACCACTTTACCATCAATAGGCGATCGCGCTGCTAAAATAATCTCTGTTCGCAATATCTCCTCTGGTATATCTTCTTGTGGTGGTAATGCCATTACTGTTTGACCATCATGACCCACTAAAACGACTAAAATACTAGTAGTAACACTCAGAATCAAAAGAAGTATAGCTTTCATCAATCAAACCTTTTTTGGGAATGCTTTTAATTTCTAAAGTCCTGGTGGTAATGGTTCAGAGCATAATTGGTGGATATTAATTATCCTTTCAAAAACCTGTGGATATTGTTGACGATAATCAGGAATCAATGCTAAAGGACTTAACAAAGCTGCTGCGGCAATATCAGCTATACTCAAACGTCCACCCACTAAATAATCGCTATTTTGCCAATACATAGATAATACTGACAAAGCATTGGCGAGTCTTTTCTGGGCTAATTCAACAGTAGTATCATTAATACCATATTGTTGTCTAACTATTTTAATCACCATTTGGCTAAATAGTGATGGGTCAATTGCTTTACCCTCACCAGCGCGAAATTGATAATACACAAACCTCGTAGCCGTACCTATGCTTTCATCTAACCAATCTTCTAACATCGCAGCTTGACTTTGCTCTGCTGAATCGGGTAAAAATAGACGAGGTTCAGATTGATAACTTTCTAAAAATTTGCAAATTTGCGTAGAGTCAGCGATCGCTTGGGGTTGTCCTATAATTTGGGGTAATAGAACAGGTAGTGTCGTTAACCCAGTTAACGACTTTACCTTCAAGATATGTAGCCCAGGGGTGAGATCTTCAGTTTGATAACTAATTCCCTTATAACCCAAGGCTAACCGAGCTTTACGACAATAATGGGATGTACTAAATTGCAGTAGCAACATACATTGACATTATTCTGATTACTGACAAAACCAACAAAAATAACTGACACTGGGCAAGAATTAAATCCAGCCCAGGGTTAAGACTCACAATCCTATACTAAGGTTTTTTGGGAGTCGCTTTGGGAGATGTTGTCGTTGCAGGAGATGTTGTCGTTGCAGGAGATGTTGTCGTTGCAGGAGATGTTGTCGTTGCAGGAGATGTTGTCGTTGCAGGAGATGTTGTCGTTGTCGGGGTAGTAGTACCAGTATCTGCTGGTTCACCACCTGGTGTTGCGGCTGGAGAACTAGGAGTAGTGGTTGGTCCACCACCACCTTCACAAGCTCCAAGCATAGTAGCCAGACTTAACATGAGAGCCAAACCAAAAACTTTTGTCTTCATAACTCCTCTTTCACCAATTGTGGCCATAAAATATTTCGCCTGTTGAATAAGATACCTTATTTATTGATTTTTTTTTAACGGCTTTCTGATGACATATTTTGACTGATTCTCTTTTGTAACACTTTTGTAGGTTATATGTAATACGAATTAATCGTCATTTTTGCCTTCCTCAAGGTTAGAATAGCTCCAACTTGATCTAGAAATGTAACTTTAGGCAAGATCTCGTCATTAGCGATGATACAGTATTTACCATCATAAAAATTTCAGAAAAATTATGGTTCTTGAACGTAAATCAGCAGTTTTGGCAAAAAATCCTTGGTTTTGGCGCAACTCTCCTTTGTTAAATAGACGACGCTCTCGGAGTCTGGATAAAAAAACACAAAGTCCCTCCCAACTTGCTAGGGAAGGGACAACTCTCAAATCCCCCCGGACTAAGAATACTTGGATCAAATTTCCCATATTTGACAGAAATAATACAGTAATCCCCGAACGATATCGAAAATCCATTGCTCATACCCAAGAGCAATCAAGTACCAGTTTACATGACATTAGTGATACTGAAACTATACCTGTATGGTTGCTACGTCTATATAAAGTCAATCGCTATTCGTCAGTTTTAGCATTTGTACTGGTGGTAGCGACATTAATAGTTTATGGTTGGACAGTATATTCCCAAGAGCTTTGGAGTCAGTCTTACCGCAAATTTAAAAACCTACAACGCCATGAGCGACAGTTAAATACTGCTAATGCAACACTGACCAGCAAGATGGCACAAGAGGCAGAAAAGCCTGACACAAAACTAGTATCACCGACATCTGAGACGATAATTTTTCTACCACCAAAATTGAGTAATTATCCTCAGTCGTCATCATCAACTTCCCAACCAGAAACACAACCAGAACCTCCATCTCCACTGGGATATTAAAATAATTAATAATTAATACAGCAAAATTCGGAAGTAAAACTGCCTTTGTGTCTGTCTTTATTGATGTAAAATCTGCTGTAATTGTCTATTGTTAATTATCAAACATAATTTATGGAAATGCGGAAGCTATCAAGTCAAAAAAAATTCGGAAATTTACGTAACCTAGTATTCAGACGGGAACGAAAGTTTTCTAAAGAACCCCCACCAGGAAATATTGATCGGAAAATACCAGAAAACAGCCCCAATACCAAATTACGACTGTTAGTTGTATGGGGTGTATTAATGATTGCTATGGTGGGATTGGTATTCAAGTTATATCAGCTACAAATTGTTCAGGGAAAAAAATTGACCCGGAGGGCGCGAAATCAGCAAATGGTCAATTTACGCCTGTATATTCCTCGTCGTCCAGTGGTAGATAGAGATAACAATGTGTTAGCTATTGACCGCCCCGTATATAATTTATATGCCCATCCCAAATTATTTGATTATTCTCAGGAGAAAATTGCCGAAAAAATAGGTCTGATTATTGGTAAAAACAAGGACGAACTAGTTAAAATATTCCAAAGCAAAAGTAGTGGGATTTTATTAGCTTCTGGTGTATCGGAAGAGATTTCTGATAAATTAATATCATTACGGTTAAATGGGTTTGAGTTTATTCAAAAATATTCCCGATTTTATCCCCAAGATGACTTGGCAGCAGATGTGGTAGGCTATGTTAATCTTGATCGTCGTGGCCAAGCTGGTGTAGAATACAGTCAGGAGAAGTTGCTAGAACGGCCTGGACAAACGGTACGAATAAGTAAGACTGGTGATGGATCATTAATGCCAGATTACGCGACTCAGGGGTTACTGCATTTTGATGATTTAAAACTGCAATTAACTATTGATAGCCGTTTACAACTGGTAGCTCGTAAAGCCTTAAAAGAACAGATGACTAAGTTTAAAGCCAAACGGGGTGCAGTAATTGTCATGGACGCACTTGATGGTTCTTTGCTGGCTTTGGTTTCTCAGCCAACTTATAATCCTAATGAGTATGCTAAGTCTGATATTTCCTTATTTAAAAACTGGACTGTAGCTGATCTTTATGAACCGGGATCAACATTTAAACCTGTGAATGTGGCGATCGCTCTAGAAAATGGTATCATTAAACCAGATGATATATTTGAAGATCCTGGTTCTATCCAAATTGGTACACATACTATCAAAAATGCCGAAAAAACTGGTTATCGTCAATTGACTATTCCTGAAATTTTACAAACTTCTAGTAATATTGGCATGGTCAGAATGATGCAACGATTAAAACCATCCATATACTACAATTGGTTAGAACGTTTAGGATTAGGACAAAAATTTAAAACAGATTTACCTTTTGAAGTCAGCGGTCAATTAAAAAATCAAGAAAAATTTATCTCTTCAGCTATTGAACTAGCGACTACATCTTTTGGACAGGGCTTTTCTTTAACTCCATTACAATTGGTACAACTACATGGAGCATTAGCTAATGGCGGTAAATTAGTTACACCTCATGTAGTTCGAGGACTAGTTGACAGTAAAGAACAGATACACTATTCAGTTACTCTCCCAGAACCAAGACAAGTTTTTTCACCCACAATTACTCATCATGTTGTAGAAATGATGGAAACAGTAATTAATCAAGGTTCTGGTAAAGCAGCGAGAATTTCAGGATATCGTATTGGTGGAAAAACGGGAACAGCCCAAAAAGCTAGTCCTAATGGTGGATATATTAAAGGTGCGCGAATTACCAGTTTCGTGGCCATTTTACCAGTGGAATCTCCCCGTTATGTGGTTTTTGCAATTGTAGACGAACCCAAGGGAGAAAATGCCTATGGTTCTACTGTAGCAGCACCCATTGCTAAAACTGTCATGGAAACATTAATTCCCATTGAAAAAATTCCCCCTAGCACCCTAGGGAAGAATCTAGAGAAGAATCTAAAGAAGAATCCAGAGAAGAATTAAAATGTGGTTTTGCTAATTACAGCAGTTTTTATCTTTGTGATAATTTGTGATAGGTCTCCTTGAGAGTTAATTCAATTGAACCTAAATTTTGAAATAACTGAATTAATTCATGGGATTTTGTTTTTTGCTCTGATAAAATGACCTTTAGTGGTGCTAAAAATTCAACATCAGAATCATCTTTAAGGGCAATTTCCGCAGTTTGTAAAAGTTTGCTAGAATTAAAGAAAATATCTTCATTTTCAAAGCCATATTTTGCCGAAATTTGATGTAAGTTAGTATCAGGTATAATAGCTCTACCTGGTAAAGTTTCATCTAATATTAAACCTTTTAATAAAGCTAATAAACCTGCATAAATTGTAAAATCATCACAACTATCACAGGCTTTAAATTCTATGCGTCCTACTTCTGAAGGAATGCGAGCAATTTTTGTTAATGAGGGAACACTTTTGATTAGTTCCTCTGATTTTTCCACAAAAACTAATGCTGCTGATCTTTTTCCAGTTCTGATAAATGTCCTCACTGATAAACCTGACCACAAACCACCATTATAAAAAGGAGAACTATAACTAAAAGGAATGATGTAAGGACTATAATAAGTCAACTTTTTACCAATATCAATTAGCTTTTCAGTAGACAAATTTTCCCAGGAAATATTCAAATCTGGTCCATAGGAAACCATGTAAATATGAGCAGTTTGTTCATCTGGATAAGCTTGTAATTGTCTAATTTCAAAATCATTTAATGGTGGTTGGGGTACAAACACAGAAGTATAGGGATTGAAACTAGCTAAAACTGGCGAAAAACCAAAATTAGCAGCAACCTGAGCTAATAAATTAAAACTAGCTATTAATTCATCAATTGCGCCTTGAATGGTAGAATGGATAGTAGTTCTAATTTCGATGCCTTTGGCTAAACAGTCAATTACTTCTTCAGAGTCGCTAAATCTTTCAAATCCTTCAATATACCAACGTTTTTGCTTAATTCCAGCATCACCAACTCTTAATTGTGGGTAGTCAGTGGCATAAATAGGTAATCTATCAATAATTTGCTGAAAATCGGTGAATTTTGTATTATGGAAATCGGCGAATTTTCCTTGATGATTAAGAAAAGCAACCTCATGTTCAATACCAAAAGAAAACATACTTTACACCTGATTTATTATAAATATAACCAATTATACCCATAATTTATGCCGTTGCGAATAATATGAAAGCAGGACTAGAACTTTAAATCCCTGACTTCTTTGAGAGGTCAAGGATCTGAGTAATTATTGTCTATTTCAAGATAGCTGAATATTGACTAAGAAAATTTTGAGGCGTGAGTTATGATGATCAGTGTTGCTGAAACTCCTTACAGTAGTGAACAAATTATTGCTTGGTTGCGGGGATTACTGACAATCGCTTGGGCTGATGGTAATTTTGATGCTCAAGAACAGGAATTAATTACTAATTTGACAAAAAATGAATTAGCCCCTGCGGTGGAATGGGATAGCCTAGAAATAATTGGAGTTGATGAATTAGCGGCTATATTGGGTAAAGGTACACCCATAGCGGAAAATTTTTTGCGGACGGCGGTAATGGTGGCGATCGCCGATGGTATATACTCTCCTAGTGAAGATGAAGTTTTACACCAATTTTGCCAGAAATTGGGACTGGAAGAGAATTTACTCACAGCTTTACGTCATACACTAGAAGATAGCACACAAACCCAAGATTCCCCACCAGTTGGACTTCAACCCCCCCCAACACCTGATGTTTTAAATCCTTTGCGTCATTGGTTAGACGGGTTGGATATTCAAGACCCCAGAGTTGCCCGCTTTTTGTGTAAAATGATTCCTTCCCAGTGTCCTTTTGAAAGGGATATAACTCTTTTTGGTAAGAAAATAGTTCATATCCCCCCAATGTGCAAAATTAACCCTCTCTATGAACAATTAGTAGGTTTACGTTTCCGCGCCCTGTCTTACCTTGCAGACAAATGTGGTGAGGATGTGACACCTTATATTTAAATTAGTTGTTAGTAGTCAATTGTTAGCATAATTGACAAATGACAACTCACAACTAACAATTGACAACTGACTAATAACTAATAACTAAATTATGCAATTTATAGACCAATCAGTAATTGAAGTAGAAGCAGGTAATGGAGGTGATGGTATTGTCGCTTTCCGCAGAGAAAAATATGTCCCCGCCGGCGGTCCTTCTGGTGGTAATGGTGGCAAAGGTGGTTCAGTCATTTTCGTGGCTAATACCAACCTCCAAACCTTATTAGATTTTCGCTACAAACATCTGTTTAAAGCTGAAAATGGAGAACGTGGTGGTCCAAACAATTGTACTGGCGCAGGTGGAAAGGATTTAATTATTGAAGTTCCTTGTGGTACTGCTGTTTATGATGCGGTCACGAGTGTTTTACTATGCGATATTATTGAACCTGGACAAAGTTTTCGTGTTGCAGAAGGTGGAAAAGGTGGTCTGGGAAATCAACATTTCTTGAGTAACCGTAACCGCGTTCCCGAATATGCACTTCCTGGTTTAGAAGGTGAAAAAAAGGTATTACGTTTAGAGTTAAAACTGTTAGCAGAAGTGGGAATTATTGGTTTACCAAATGCGGGTAAATCAACTTTAATTTCTTCTTTATCGGCTGCGCGTCCCAAAATAGCTGATTATCCTTTTACTACCTTAATTCCTAATTTGGGTGTAGTCAAAAAACCCACGGGTGATGGTACTGTTTTTGCCGATATTCCCGGTTTAATTGAAGGTGCTTCTCAAGGCGCTGGTTTAGGTCATGATTTCCTACGTCACATTGAAAGAACTAGAGTTTTATTGCACGTAATTGATGCGACCAGTGAAGATATAATAGGTGATTATCATATCATTCAAGAAGAATTAAAAGCCTATGGAAGAGGTTTAGCTAAACGTCCTCAAATTATAGCATTAAATAAAATAGATGCTGTGGATAAAGAAACTGTAGATTTGGATGATTTAGCTATGCAATTAAATCATCTTTCTTTAGTTCCTGTTTTTATTATTTCGGCTGTAACTCGCACTGGTTTAGATCCCATGTTACAGGAAATTTGGCGGGTAATTGATGAAGTTAATACTTTAGAAACTGCGGAGGTTGGGGTTTAATTGATAGGTTGATTTTGTTAGGTAAAGTCACAAATATTGTGTTACCTGACTCAAAATGTAAGGATTAGTTCTATGCTAATTCAGTTATCTAGTTTGAGAGTTCCAGAAATACTGGAACTTCTTTTGCGTTTAGTGAATAAAATTATCATTTAACGTTTTTTAATTCAGAAATAGGAAAAACTTACCTTTCTAAATATGCACGTCAAGGGTTATTGCGCTTTACCCCCACCCTTCTGATACAATTACCAAAAAATTAGAAATAAAGTTAAATAATCTCACCAAAAACGTGAACAATCTAAAAAACTCCTAAAAATCACTAAAATAGGGGTAGTTTTAGTAGGTTGGGTTGAACGAAGTGAAACCCAACAAACCCTTGTAAATGTTGGGTTATGCCTTAGGCACACTACGTGAATGTTCCTCAACCCAACCTACATAATTTCTAAACAACTCCTAGAAATTGCTAAAATAGGAGTAAAAAAAGCTATTGAAAACGACGAAACCACAGCCACAAATTGGATAAACCAACAATTAGACAGGCAAGATGCTTGTCCCACAATGATTTTATTTAAATTATCTACACTTTAATAAACCAGCGTTTCTGATACATTAAAACCGCTACCCCATACCACAAGAAAACGGTAACAACCCCAAATAAAAATGAACCGTTGAAATTTCCCGCCCAAGATGCAAAAATATTTTGATAAATCCAATTATAGATACTAATGGCATTTTCACCTGTACCAATTTGGGTTTTCACTGTAATTTTAATTAGAATTACTGAAGCCACAAAAAGAGCGATCGCATTTAACCCCATAATTTCAAAAGGTTTACTCCAGCGTTTTATTAACCTCACTTCTATCATTTCATAACAAGCTGCTAATAACATTAATGCCCAACCACTGGTAAATAAAACATAGGAACTTGTCCAAATTTTCTTATTAATGGGAAATGCCACATCCCAAATAATTGCAATTACTAAACAACACAAACCCAATAATACTAAATCCATGCTAGTTTGTGAAGTAGCCTGTTTTTTATCTTTGATCCATTGTCCAGTAAAATAACCCGCCAAAACGCTAACTATGGCTGGAATAGTGCTAAAAAGTCCTTCAGGATCTCCCATAAAATTAAACCCATCACCTTTATATAAATGTGATTTAGGAATAATTAATCTATCAATAAATGCCCCAAAATTACCTTCTCTTGTCAGCACTCCTGCACCATAATTAGGAACAGGAATATACATCATTATCAGCCAATAAGCAATTAGTAATCCTCCTGCTACTAACCATTGACTTTTGTGAGGTAATTTTAAAATTATCAAAGATGCAAATAGGTAAGTTAAGGCAATTCGTTGTAATACCCCCATTAGGCGGATACTACTTAAATCAAATGTCCAAATACCTTGATTCCAAAAACCATTTAATAGTAAACCCAACATAAATAGAATAGCAGCGCGACGGAAAATGTGTAAATAAATTGCTTTATTAGGTTTGTTCTCTGCTGTATATTTTGACAGAGAAAAGGTCATTGCTACACCAACAATGAATAAAAAGAAAGGAAATATTAAATCAGTGGGTGTACAACCATGCCATTGGGCATGACTCAGGGAACGATAAACATCATCAGCGACTCCTGCCATATTAGCAAGAATCATCGCTGCAATGGTAATACCACGAAAGACATCAAGTGAACTCAAACGCATAAGTGAAATATCCTATTTGAGGATCTAACCGATACTTTTTTGTTGTAGAAAATTACCAATATCACCATCAAATAAGTCAATAATGGTACTAACAACAATTTTAATTTTTAGAGGGTTGTTTCTATAGAGATAGCATAATTCATGTTTCTGTTGATCACTTCCGAATAATTGTTTTGACTGTATCAGAGAAAAAGCTATTTCTAACGGGACTTAAAGAAAAATCAAGCCCAAATAAAGCCAAAACTGGCTTTATGAGCGGCAAATACGTCACGATTGACAGTCAACCACTCGACAAATCG
>OMJF01000285.1 GCA_900299285.1 Anabaena sp. 54
CAGTAATAGTCTTATTCAATACTTGATATCCTCATTATACATCAAGTTGGGATTTTTCTTGGCTAACTTATGTCAATGTTTGTTAACACAAGTATAGTCTTGTCTATAAAATTGTCAACTTAGGACAAGCTCCCAATGCCATAAGGTGACTTTTCCCATTATAGCACAAATTATGAAAAGCCGTCCTAGAAGGACGGGGCTTGCATCCCATTATTCTCAGTCAAGAAAGACCACTGCAATCATGATTGTTACTTAACCTGATAGTAAAACTCCCGACAAAAATCGGTTTGCTGACCATCCTTGAACTTATGATATCCGGCAATGACGCACAAGCCTTTGTTCATGTTAGTTGCCAACAAGGATTCCACTGAATCCCGATCATATCGTGCAAAGAAGGCATTCTCTTTATTCATAACATCTACATACGGCGTTACCTCAGCCTCACCCCAATCTTCTGAAGAGATTGGACCATAGGCGTGGATAATAATTTGCTCATTATGCTTAGTCAGGGTAAATTTACTGATCCATTTGGTCTTTGTGTTGGAGTTGATCCAAGTACCCAAAACCCGCGTGAAATCAACAACGGTGTCGTTTTTAGTCTGGTTATCGTCAAATTCGTTTTGATCCATCTTGAAATACTCCTTTTCCACTAGCGATGATAAAATTCGCGGCCCAAATGGCTGGTTCGACCGCTACCATCCAAGTAGCGGGTATAGGACTGAATGACCAGGATTTCTTGTTTTTCGTTGGCCACCAAATGTCTCTCAATGCCGTCGTGCTTGTAAAAAGCGTGAAATCCTCTGGCTACAATTGAGGTTTCTGCGGCGTAAGGAACAGCCTCAACTTCACCCCAGTCAATGGGATCAGGTTCATTTGCTCCATAACCCCGAAACATCAGGCGACCATCTTGTTCAGTAAGAACCACTCGAACTAAGTAATTGCTCTCTGTCTTAGTATTAATCCAATCACCCACTAGGGGAGAAATATCCAGGGGCTTTGCCTCCGAGGGGCGGTGGTCAGCCTTCATCTGATACGCGTATTGAGTTGTTTGTTCCACGAGCTAACTCTTAACTTATACAATAATTAGTATAACGCATGAATGAGATACAAGTCATAAAGATGAGATAGAGGATTGGATCTTTTGACCAAATTTATGAAAAAATGGTGTGCTTTGGTGCTAATAAAATTTTTGAGGATCAGTCTTTCAGATTCATAGAGAGATTTTGCCAGCACCTCTCTATAAAGTAAACTCAGCCTAAGAGCTTAGGTATAATAAACACGGTTGAGAGATGGAATGAAAGTAAAATCACGAAAAGCCCGGATTTGTAGGGGTTTAGCAGTGTTTAATGGTGTCAACTTAAGCCAAGCAGCGAATGTAATTCACGGCTACACAAACAAAGTCCGCCTGCGCGGACTCAGGAAAAATCAAGGATTTGAAACCCACGCAGGTGGGTTTTACCTGGGTAGACGCGGTTTCTAACCGCCCGTTTCACTAAACCCCTACCTACAGAATCAAATAATTACAGCAGTTTTCATGTATTTGAGCCACAATTATTAGACCTAACCCCCAGCCCCTTCCCTACCAGGGAAGGTGAGTAAATCAAAACTTCTCTCCTGCAAGGAGAGAAGTTTACCAGAGAGGTCGGTTTGTGGTTTATTTACCTGAAAATAGCTGTAAGCCGTGTTGAGTATATCTTCAATTTTCTATTTTCAGAAAACTCATTTAGTTCTTGGGTTTTTCGAGGGTTTCGATGTATTTCTTGAGTGTTGCGATGTTCTTATCGTAAGCAGAAATCTCACCCCAGAAAACAAAATCCCCCCTTACTTTTGACCGTACAAAATACTTAAATTTCAAGTTTCGCTTCTCAAAGAACTTAACAAATTCGTCCTCTTTTCCCGTATCCCCATTTAGACCAATTGCCCAGTTCAAATTTTTGTATTCCTCAAGTTCAGCGATTTTATTTTCACAGGCACTAATTTCCTCATTGTCCACGGTTATGGGTGTGGGAGCAAGAGACTGGAGGAAACTGATGCTGGGGGCAAAGAAAAATTCTCCACCTCTCATAGTTATCCAATGCTTGAAGGTAACTTCCTGCGTTTCTGGTTTGCCATACTCTATTGGCCA
This sequence comes from Anabaena sp. 54, assembly GCA_900299285.1. Taxonomy (GTDB): domain Bacteria; phylum Cyanobacteriota; class Cyanobacteriia; order Cyanobacteriales; family Nostocaceae; genus Dolichospermum. The sequence continues at coordinate 2,126 of OMJF01000285.1, forward strand.
ATTGTATTGCTCTCCGGGTGCTCTTCCTGGATCGTTTTCACTGTCTGGATTAATGTCTCTTTTTTCTACACCAATAACTACATCTGTTCCCACATCTCGCTTGACAAAGTTCCTTTGTTTCGCCCAAGCCTGCTGCATGAAGTTAAACTGACTGATTATACTGGCTTGGAAGCACATAAACAGCAGTCCAACTTCGCCTTCTGGCGCTGGTTTGGGTTCGCCATAAGTGATTCCCCTGCGGACAATGCGATGCATCTTCTCCTCATCTAGAGCGATGGGTGTGGCGACGATGTTTGGGTTTCCGGTATCCCCACGAGGATTAACTTTGCGAGTGTGAGCGAAGAAGGGACACTTAGAACCTTGCGAATCATCTTGATAATTAAAGTTGTCAGTATCAGGATGTGGAAGTAGACCGTCTTTATCGGCGATGACTACGGGTGTTCCATCGCGGAAGCGCCCCATAGTGTATGCTTCTGCTAATTTGACTTTTTGGCGTTCTTCTAGTGTTAACTCCATTTTGTTCATCCAATCTTCGAGGGACTGATTAGGCATCGGCTCCCTCACCGCACCATTGGAGTCGGTTTCCTGCGTGACACCTTCTATCGCTTCCTTAGTGAGCATTCCCAACGCTCTAGCTAGTTTGACCACATCTCTGTTCCAGCCCCCAACGTTCTGCTCCAGTTTGCGGAAGACCAAGAAGCTGCCGTAACTCTGTTCTTTTTTACCCAAGGGATCTTTGAACAAAACCAAGCTGAGGGGTGCGCGGGGATCCCATTTGTTAAATTGTTCATTTTCTTTTCTTGCTTTGTCAATATCTCGCTTCAGAAATAGGGGTTGACTGACTCCATCTCGAAATCCGAAGTGTTCTATCTCTTCTTCATTTTGATCTCTGAGGACGTATCCTGTTTCCTCATGGGCAACTCTGGCGATGTTATTACTTAGCTCGTTTTTGATTTCCTCAACTGTCATTCTCAATAGAGCAGGCAGCTCATGCAGTTTGGTTGGATCATTCTGCTCTTGTATCTTTGCTTCCTCTGTTCTGCTCCCTACTATCCTATCCCCTGCCAGCAAGACAAGAGCATGAATTTCGTTTTTAAAACCTTGATCCCATTGACTGATATCGTCGCCGAGTTCATTTTGCATATTGGCATCTTGCATCCCTTGCCGAAATGCGTCTTCATTGGGCAACTGATGGTATTGATACCCTAAGTGCATATAACCAGCCCTGGTTAAGAAGAAGTTGGCAAATAATGGTTTGATTCCTACAGTTTCCTTATTGCGATAAATTTTTCCTTGCTTGGCTTGCTCTAGCGCTGAGTAAACATATTTATGACTAAAATTGCCAATCCATTTCTTGACAGCGTCGTTGTCGCCGTTGAATGTCAAGAACAAATAAACAGCATGGTTTCGTCCGTGTGATTTGAGGATGTTGCCTTGAATCTCCTCTAACAGCGGTTTATATTTTTGCTTTGCTGTTTCATCTTCACCATCATCAAAAGGGGTAACAATTTCGACGATTTTGTTGATGTCAATTTTCTCAATGTTAGTTGTCATAACTAATTCCTTACTTTGGATTTACTGAAACTTGTCTATTTGAGAGTGTCTAGTTGAGAGTCGGATTGGGAGATATTTGATAAACAATGAGTTTAAAAAAAGCGAGTTTAAAAAAACCACTACAAATATCTCCCCTGTCGAAGAATTAACGACAAGACAATTAGCTGTTAACTAAGTTGCACAATCTTGGCGTGGGAGGGCTTGCCGGTACTATTGACGTAGAACAGCATATAGTAGCCGGGTGGGGTAAAGTGTTTGTCGCTGGGGACAGTGAAGGAAAGGGTTCTCTTGTTATTTGTTGAGGCGCTGATCTCATTGCTGGTGATCTTGAGATCTACCAATCGTTGACCATTATCAAAGGAGTGGGTGACAGATCCGAACTTGACGAGAACTACAGAACCTGAATTCGCAGAGGCATTGTCCACAGTGATAGTTTCGGACTGGCCATATTTCAGGGTTTGAATATCTGTGGTGATTTCTGGGCGCTCGCCGGGTCCGAAGAGATAAGGTGGGTAAAAGATCCCATGTTGCCAAATCTCACCGCTATTGCCTTCAGTGCCTTTGTCCACAAACGCGAAATCGCCCTTGGTATCCAGACGAACTGTTCCGTCTTTATCAAATCTAGCAGCACGAGAGTTGTTACCACCCATGACTAATACCCGTGCATCCGGCAACAGCAACGCGGTATTGTGATAAAGCCTGGGTTCGACATCCGGGTTCATCAGCTTGGTACGGAAGCCTTGGTGGTCGGTTTTGGTCTGATCAGGGATTAATAGGGTGGGGTTGTAAGCCGGACGAGCTTCGGCATAGTTACCTCCATTGACGACCAAAATTTCCTTGCTAGGTAGAATGACAGCCAGTTCCATAGCCCGCTTACCATAGCGACCCAATTTTGAGGACTGCTTCACATACTTGTTCTTGAGAGGAAAACCCTGGACTAAGTTATCTACGATAGCCTCAGTATCCAGCAGGATATCCTCGTCAATTTTGCCAAAGAAGTCGCTATCAATCTCCCAAGAACCCTTACTGCTAGAGTCCGTTGGCGCTTTCCAACGCTCTAGACTAGCAGCGATACTTGCTCCCCGAATACCATTTGTCGGTCCTAGCCCAATGTTATTTGTACCAACGATGCCACCCATTAAGAGGATATCTCCGTTAGGAGAACTGGGATCGAGTAGGGCAGTCCCATAGACTTTGTTGATGGCTTTTCTGTCAGGACCTGGCTCAAAGCTAATGGAATATTTTCCATCAGCACCTTTATTGAAGTTTACAAAATAACTATGAACACTTGCGTGGGCAATCTTGGGTTCATTTTTACCACCGCCATCGCCTGTAATTAAGAATTGGTTTTGCTTTTTGGTGGGTAGTATGCGGGCATAGAGATCTATGATGTCAGAGCCAAAGTTCTTATCGTTCATCCGCGTGACAAACGGATTGTTGGGGAGATTCTTGACATCTATAGACTGCCAAGCCTGATCTTTGGGGGCGTTGGGATCGTAGATTTCCACCAAGGTGCTAACGATCTGAGAAGGATCTGTTGTGAATCCGGAGAAGGATGCGATCGCCCCGTCAGCTAGAGGAATAAGCGTAGGATACCAGTGACCATCCTTGGTGAAGCCCAGGTTTTCCCAGCGCATTTCCCCTTTTTCTGTTTTTTTCCAGTCCTTTTGTTCCCAGTGATAAATATTGGCTTGTCTTGACCCTGAGAAACGGACACCAGGGTAATATGAGCGACTACCACCAACAAATAACACATCACCATTGGGCAATTGTAAATGGCCGGAACAGAACGGGTCATTACTTTCGCCGTCTATTACCGCTGGGAGGGAGTTAATCCGCTCGAAGGGAGATTGGGTGAAGTTTGGGAGTGGGAGGGGGCGGTTGTCCTTGTCCTTAATGTAATTGTCCTTGTCCTTAATGTAATAAGGATCAGAAAGAGCGGGATCGAAGATGGAAGTGTTGTCAACAACTTTGTCATCTTTAGTATTCACACCGTCTTCTATCTTGCCATTTTCTGTAACACGGTTCCGGTTGCTACTACCATTGACAATGAGAACTTTGTTGTTAGGTAATAACGCGGCGTGGACAGCTTGCATCCGATCTTTTTCTTCAGGCATCGGCAGCATATACCAAGCGCCCATTTCTTCTGGACAACCTTCATTGGCCAGCAGTTTCTTATCCAGTTTACTGCGGAGTTCTTTTTCTAGCTTACTAGGTGGTTCTGCACATATTTTCGGAGTATCTGATGGTGCTTGAGCCGCAATTGCGTAATAACCGTTGCAAAAGGTGATTGCGACTGCTATGACAAAGAACACTAAAATTTTCAGGAGTTTATTACGCGTCGTGATTGTCAATTGTTGTTGAGTCATAAATTCTTGTAACAGTAGTCTGAAAGTACAAAAAGATAGAAAGGGTGCAACATCAGCTATTTAAACTCTAATTACTTGTACCTCACAATCCTATACTTAAAAGTTATCACTGGAACTAGTTGTTATAATTCTTTACTGAGCTTAATACAAGATTAACAAATCAATCATTAATTTGCTTTTTATTATGTTTGTGATAAGCTGTTGGACATTTAACTTGCATATTGCTTACAACTAAAACCCTTGTGGAACAGGCATCCTGCCTGTTTTAATGATGCAAATTAAAGGTTTCTCAGCTTATTACTCAGAGTAAAGATATGTCAAGAATCTTTACAAATCAACTAGCTCTAATTTTTGTGATTCCTTGAAAGCCTTGCGCTACTGCTCTCTTGGAGAAAAACTTTTCGATTTACTGACTTTTGTTGGTCATGTTGTTTACCATGCTTCCGAATATGAGTTGATGCACATTTTATACGATTCATAGTGATTGCATTTGGCACTGCCTTCCGTGTAATAGTTTTAATTCATAAGCTATTGTGCAATCCTAAAATTTTTATTAATTTAACAATAATTTTGACGATGTGTATGGTCTATTTATTAGAATAGGGTATCAAAAATAGTTATAAACTCACAATAAATCGGAGGATATGAATATTTTCAGTAACCCTAAGTCAATTCGGATGCGATCGCGATTGAGAAATTCTCCATGCTGATGATCACATCAATAAGATTGGGTTAGTTGTAGCAAATATTTGTTGAAGAACTCCTAACTTTAGTTTGAGTTTGTCAAAGTTAAACCCACAATACCTACAACATTATCAGGTTGCATCAGATATCCAGAGGTTTTATGGTTCAGAGGATCATCGGTATATTTTTAGTAAGTTGGTTAGTGGTTCTTTCCTCTAGTTGTAGTAGCAATTCGGTCAAGCTAGAGTCAACTACGGGCAAGTCTCCAGGGCAGAAAGATGTGATAGTAGCAATGACAACTAGCATTGAGGATAGTGGGCTACTAGATGATTTAGTTCCGGCAATTGAAAAGAAAACAGGATATAAGCTCAAAACTGTTTCTGTCGGCACTGGACAGGCTTTAGCTCTGGCTGAAAAAGGCGAAGTTGACGCGCTATTTGTAAATTCGCCTCTGGCGGAAAGAAAAGTGTTAACGGGTGGTGCAGTCATTAATCGGCGACTAGTGATGCACAATGACTTCGTTATCGTCGGTCCAACTGCTGACAAGGCCAAGATCCGGGGTCAAAAGAATGCTGTAGAAGCGTTCAGCCTGATTGCTAAAAACCAAGCATTGTTTATATCGCGGGGCGATGACTCAGGTACTAATAAATTGGAGATAAATTTATGGCAACAGGCTAAGATTAAACCTGCTGGTGCTTGGTATCAAGAAACAGGTGCGGGCATGGGGCAAACCTTGCAAGTCGCTAATGAAAAATACGGTTATACCTTAGCGGATCGGGCGACATATATATTTCAAAAGCAAAACCTGTCTTTGGCTGTACTGGTGGAAGGAGACCCTAAACTCTTGAATCTCTACCATGTTATGGAGGTGAACCCAAACAAATTCACCAGAGTGAATACTTCAGGAGCTAAAGCGTTTAGCGATTTTCTTTTGTCTCCTCAAGGACAGAAAGTGATTGCAGATCATGGAAAAGCCAAGTTCGGACAGGCGTTATTTTTTGTTGATGCCGGTAAAACAGAGAAAGATTACGGATTTTAAAAAGATTTGTGGATAACATCATCCAAGGAATTATTAAAGCTGTTGAACTCTTAGCTAGTGGTAACAGTGATATCTTTCAAGTGATGGCACTGACGCTGACAGTGTCGGGAATTGCTACAGCTATGAGTGTGGCATTGGGCGTACCATTGGGATTATGGCTGGCTTTAAAAGACTTCTGGGGCAAGCAGGTGTTAACTAGCCTAGTTAACTTCGGTATGGGATTGCCACCGGTGGTCATGGGTTTAGTAGTCAGCCTATTTTTATGGCGATATGGACCTTTGGGAAACTTGAACTTGATGTATACGCCCACAGCAATGATTTTTACCCAAGCTATCATTGCTCTACCGATAGTAGCGAGTTTAAGTTTAGCCGCAATTCTCAGTATTAATCAGAAATTGCGCTGGCAACTGTTATCAATGGGAGCTACTCCCTGGCAAGCTAACTGGTTGCTGATCAAGGAAGCACGATTGGGGTTAATGGCTGCTGTCATTGCCGGTTTTGGACGCATCATCTCGGAAGTTGGAGCATCCATGATGGTGGGCGGCAATATCAAAGGGCAGACAAGAGTGCTGACTACAGCGATTGTCATGGAAGTGGGGAAAGGTAATTACGATATAGCGATCGCAATTTCATTAATTTTATTGCTCATTGCATACAGCATTATTATGTTTCTGACGATCTTGCAATATGACAAGCAAAGCCAACTATAATCAACAATCTGACTGCTTACTGATAAATTTAGCTTCTTGGAGGTCTCGATGAGCGAGTATATCCTCAAGATGCAGCAAGTTAATGTCAGTGGCAAAAAACGTAAAAATATCCTCGATATAGAACATTTTGCACTGCGTCCAGGGGAACTTGTAGCCTTGCTAGGCCCTAATGGTGCTGGTAAAAGTACACTGTTAAACACCATAAATCTGTTACAACCTTTCCAGGGTCAAATGGAATTATTTGGACACAATGTGCATCATGCCAATCAAACATTGTTACGTCGTCGTTCTGCTTTGGTATTTCAGGAAAAGTTGCTGTTAAATGATACTGTATTTAATAATGTTGCCAGAGCATTACAGTTTCGGGGGATACCAACAAAGCAGATTCAGCAAAAAGTATATGCTACACTTGCGAATTTTAGCTGTGAGTATTTGGCCAATCGCTCAGTTCGTTCATTATCTGGTGGTGAAGCAAAACGCGTTTGTATTGCTCGTGGGTTAGTCACTGATCCGGAACTACTGCTTCTAGATGAGCCTTCTGCCTCGTTGGATTTGGGAATACGTAGCGGGATGATTGAGAAAATTAGACACTGGGCAGAAGTTAGAGGCGCATCGGCAATATTAGTCAGTCATAATTTTACTGATATACTACGTTTTGCTGACCGAGCGATCGCCCTATTTGACGGACGTATTGTCCAGGATGATAAATTAGAAGCCCTCATTCACCGACCAGCTAATGAGCAGCTTGCCAGACTGGTAGGAATAGATAATATTATTCCATGCCAGGTAAAACAGAGTATCCGTGGTTATTCTATCAATCTGGCCAATGGAATCGAATTTTCATACCCTGGAGAAATAAAAAAGTCCATTACTGCCTGTTGTCTGTCTAGCGATACTTTCAATGTTTACGATGCAAATTCTTCCATACAACACAAACCTTGGCCAGTAATTATTGAAGGGCTAGTGGAACGAGTTGTAAATGGTATGGGTACTTATAATATTTGGGTTAAGGTGGGAGAACAAACTTTAATTGTTAGAGTACCTCGAACTCATATATCCGATAATTTGTATCGCCATGAAATGATTAAGCTCTCCTTCAATGCGGCAGATGCACATTTTGTTTAGAAAAAAGGCGTTGCTGATTTTGGGTATGATATTAATTTTGCGAATTAGCGAAGCGAAGTAGGAAGTACGTTAGACGCAAAAGAGCAAAGATGCAAAGTTTCAAATTTTGAATTTCTCAATTTCATACCTGAGTTCAGCAACGCCGACATTTTATACTAATATCGAGTAACTCCACCGGAGATAACTATGGATTTAGGATTGAGTGGCAAGACCGCCTTAGTGACGGCCTCAAGTCGAGGCATTGGCAGAGCTATTGCCGAGGGATTGGCAGAGGAAGGATGTCAAGTTATTATTTGCAGTAGAAATGAAGAAAATTTATTCAAAGCTGCACAACAAATCAAAGCGAAAACTCAGCAACCCATTACAGCAATTCAGGTTGATTTGTCGCAAAAAACTAGTATCCAACAATTACTAGATCGCATTACCAATCAATTTGAAAAAATTGATATTCTAGTTAACAACGTGGGCGGTCCACCTTTAAATTACCACTATGAATTAACGGCACAAGATTGGCAGAAGTCATTTGAACTGACTTTTATGAGTCAGGTGATAATTTCTGAATATTTGATTCCCATCATGAAAAAAAATCATGGTGGCAGGATTATTTTTATCACTTCAGTTGCTGTTAAGCAGCCGGGAATACTGATCGCTAATGCTCACAGGGCTAGTGTTGCTGTCTATGCTAAAACCCTATCCAATGAACTGGGGGGAGATAACATCCTCGTTAATACTATTTGTCCTTCTTATACAGTTACTGATCAGTATTATGATGTTGTAAATGAACAAGCCAGAAGAACAGGAATGTCTTCTGAACAAGTTATGGAAGAATGGATGAAAAGTGTTCCTCTCAAGCGCCCAGCATCAACAACAGAAGTAGCTAATCTGGCTGTTTTTTTGGCTTCAGAAAAGGCGAGTTATATTACCGGAACTTGTATACAGGTTGACGGAGGATTTGTCAAAAGCTTGTTTTAGGATGAAATTAAAAGTCGTGTCTTAATCAGGACTTTATTTAATCCGCGCTATACTAGAAAATTGTTTTTGATTAATCATCGCCTCCGTATACCAAACCAGTTCTTTGATAAACGATTCCAGCTTGGTTTTGAATGTTAAATTACGTAAGTTTCCCTGTTCGTCAAAAAGTTCCTGTACGTTGGAGATGGGCAACTTATCTGGAATTGGTAAGCCTCCCAGTGCTAAACATACCAGTTGTAACTGCGTCAGACAATTTAGCCCTCCGAAACCTCCAGAGGACACAGTACAGATGCCAATAGGCTTATACCGCAAAGCTAGGGGTTCGAGGTAGTCAAGGGCATTCTTCAATACTCCTGGGTATCCTCCCTTGTATTCTGGAGTAACAATCAGAACACCGTCAGCTTGACCAAGTTGAGAACACAACTTCAGTACAGCAGGTAGAGGAGTTGATGTTTCATTCAATCTCTCCTCCAGGATAGGAAGCTGATATTCGCGTAGGTCAATGAGTTCAGTTTGAATGTGATCCCACTGACGTAATTCTTTCAATATAAATTCAGCCACCTTCACACTCTGTCTGAGAGTTCGGGAACTTCCTAGAAGAACAGGAATATAAGTTTTAATCATGTTTAGCTCTGCCAAAACCTGGAAATTGTTGAGTGGATTGTGCCTTTATATCATATTATGCTCAAGTAACCTGAGCCTTCGTTTTAATGGTAATTTGAATAAAAAACCGAGTTAATTATGGAAAAGCGTTTAAGATTCCATTGGAGTCTTTCCCAAGCAGGAGATACATTTAGAAAATCTAAATCCTTAAATACTCAATCTGGTGTTGCCAACATTGAGGCTCAAATCGCCTTGTGTCAACGAGCCGAAGAGTGCGGGATTGATTCTATGCTCATGGCAATTGGCTTTACTCGACCCGATCCCATGCTGCTTTCACTAATGCTTGCTCAAAAGCTGGAAAAGATTAAATTTATGGTCGCTGTCAGACCGGGTTTGATTTCTCCCACTTTATTTGTGCAACAAATCAATACTTTATCTTGCTTGGTTAATGGCAGAGTACATATCAATGTAGTTAGCGGACGCTCTCCTCAAGAACATAAATATTATGGTGACTTTTTAAACCATGATCAAAGATACGAAAGAACAGCAGAGTTTCTAGCTATCTGCAATGCTTTTTGGCAGGAAGAAGAAGAGGTTAATTTTCAGGGCAACTTCTATAAAATTGAAAAAGGTAAAATCAATACTCCCTTTATTTCACCAGAAACAAGTTACCCGGAAATTTTTCTGGGAGGAAACTCAGATCGTGCTGCGGAAATCGCTGGTAAATATGCTGATTGTCTTTGGCGTTTTCCTGATGCTCCAGAGAAACTTCAACCCCAAATTCAAACAGTATTGGCGCAAGGCAAAGAAGTTGGCTTATTAGTTTCGTTAATTACTCGTCCAACTCAAGAAGAGGCCATAGCTGCCGCTCAAACCCTCATAGAAAGATTTGGAGATAAAACAAAAGAAGTGGTGAGAGAATTTCACAAACAATCGGATTCTGAGGGATTCAAATCTGTATTTGCTTTGTCCCAAAATGAGCAGTCGCACTGGATAACTCCTTATTTATGGACTGGTGCTGTTCCTTATCTTGGCGCTCCCGCGATCGCTTTAGTAGGTTCTTATGAAAATATTGCTAAAGCAATGATGGAGTACAAAGCTATTGGTATTAGTCAATATCTCTTTATGGGTTGGCCAGATATGGAAGAAATGACTCATTTTGCTCAAGGTGTGAAACCCTTGCTTGGTTCGGTTGTTACAGATAGCTGATGTTTAATCAGGGGAGTAACTAGCAGTGAACGTAGTCCCAGAATAATAAACATTCTAGTCAGATGCATTGACACAACCAGGCTGGTATCGCCACCGAACTCAAGGGTGCTGGCGACCATTGCCTGTGTTCCTGTGGGCATTGAGCCGAGTATAGCGGTTATAGTATCAATGTTCGTAACTAAATGAAACTCGTATCCGACTACCGCGCAAAGTAGAATCAGCAACAGCGCCAGAACAACTTCAATCAAAACTGCTTTCACCAGTGGACGAAGACCTTGGAAGTTGAACTGTAAACCTGTAGCAAAACCAATAAGTACCAACGCGCTGTTGAAGATATTATCGGGAACTTGTATATTGTAAGGCAGTACCGAACAGGCAACCAATCCTACAAATAAAGGTCCGAAAAATAGGGAAGCCGGAAAGCGGATTTGCCTACCTAACCAGACACCTAAGCCGCTGCATACAACAACGATGAATAAATTCAAAGACATGGGTATTGCTATACTCGTTGGAGGAAGTGTAGCGATCGCCTGTCTTGGGAAATCGGCATCAGCACTGGGAACAAGTAAACTAACTCCAATGGGAACTACCACAATAATCAATAAACTTCGCAGGTACTGAAGAATTGTCACGGCGATGGTATCAGCACCAACTTCATCACTTAAGGTAATCAGACTAGGGATAATGCAGGGGATAGATGCTAAAAGCCCAGTTGTCCAATCCAGTCCAGCGAAACGACACAGAAGATAACCCTTGAGAATACTTGCACTACTTGTAATGACAATACAAATGAGTAACGGTATTGCATAGGTTGACATCATACTCACGCTATCCCAGGAGAATTGGGTAGCAACCGAAATACCTAGCACAGCCTGTGCAATCATTGAAAAGCCTGGAGACATCGGTTGAGAACTTTCTTGATTCATGGAATAGATAATCCCCACAACCAAGGGACCGAGCAGCCAGCCCAGGGGGGTATGCAGCCAGTCAAACAAAAAACCCGCAATACTCGCTGCAAATAGCAACGCGACAGTCTTCGCAATTGTAGGAAGATATGAAACATTACTTTGGAAAACGTTCACATTAATAGACCTCTTTCAGAATTACTTTTATGTTACAGTAGAGGAGTGGCTTTTTTGAACTGCTAAATTTAACTCGTAGTTATAAATTGCGGCTAGTAAATTACAACGAAAACCATAACGACGACGTGGCAGCGTCCTTTACCAAAAAAAGTACAAATAATTTCTCCTGTTTCTTGATTAATAATCAATTGGCTTTTGAGTGTGTGCCGTTTTTTCTTACCTGAGTAAATTCTTTTTGTTTTCTTTTTGGGCGTTCAATAGGAGTTTCAGTTACATCCATTACTACTACTTTAGGTTGACTTAAACCACCTTTTAGTAAGGCTTTTTTTCCAGGCAGTCGAAACATTCCTAACCGCATTAGTTCTAATTCTACACGATGAACAATGCGACAAATAGTTGGTTCTGAGACTCCCCAACTAGTCGCAATATGAAAATAGGTTCTGTATTCTCTCCAATATTCTAAGGTCACTAAAACCTGTTCCTCAATATCAAGTGCAGGTTTGGCACTTTTATGAGAACGTTTATTAATATGTCGGAATGATTTTATGGCTTTAACCATGCTCTGAAAAGTTTTTTTTCTCACTCCAAAACGACGTTTAAATGCTCTTGGATTGAACTTTTCGATGTACTCATATTTCATTTATTTATCACCTTATTTTCTGGCAATAAC
>OMJF01000286.1 GCA_900299285.1 Anabaena sp. 54
ATAATTTTCTCCCGCAGATCTACTGAGTAAGGTTTCATCTTATTTTTTACTTTTATCTTCTCAACTATTGTACCAAACCGTTACACAAAGTGCTGTAATATGTTTATGATTGGGAAAAAGCCCGACAACATTTGTTAATTCTTGGCTGGTAAATCCGCATAATCACGGAAGTATTAGCCAAGATTTGACAATGCTGTTGTTTCCAATCATCTAAACTGACTACTTGACAAGGGCGGAAATTAACTAAATATTAATACCGCCGATATTACTGCGAACGTCGTTTAGTAACAGGTTTGGGAATACTATTCTCTCTTTCTTTCGACTTGGGTGGTAGTATCCGCTCTTCCTGTTCTTCATCCGAAGACATACTTTCCCGACCCAAGTAAGTGCCGCCGTAGATATCCAGGTATACTGATTGACCAGCTAGTTCTGCTGCGGCAGCAATTACAGAGCGAATTGCCTGGATATTGCGTCCCCCTCTACCAAAGACTTTTCCTTTATCTGTAGTATCAAAAGCAATGCGTACCCAAGCCCGCTTCAGGGTTTGAGATATTTCACAATCAACCTTTAAAGACTCTGGAGATTCTAAAAACGGCTGCACAAGAAATTTCACCAGCCCAACATAATTGGGACTGGTTGTTAGGGATTTAATCTCAAAACTATGATGCGGCTGTTGCACTGACCTGTTCAAAAACGTTAGCTTTTACAAGAATACGACGGACTGTATCGGTAGGTTGAGCGCCTTGTTGTAGTCGCTTCACAATACCAGGAATATCTAGTTTTACTTCATCTTTTCGGGGATTATAGAATCCTAATTCTTCTAAGGGGCGGCCGTCACGACGAGCCAGGCTGTTAATCGCAACAATTCGGTAACTTGCTTCCCGCTTTTTGCCAAATCTTTTTAAACGCAATTTGATCATGTTGAGAACTGTTTCTCCTGTTCTGAGTTAGTGGTTTGCAACTGATTGATGAGGAAGTGACCGGGCTATGACACCCGCGTTCACAATTTCCGACACTGAAAAGCTAATTTTAGCACTTCCTGGCCGTGAATGGCTATTAGTTAGTTGTCAGTTGTCAATTGTCGGTAAGAAAGATATTCTCAAAGCCCCTGCTCTTGTGGTTTCGGGATAAAATAGTTGTAGCGCCTCAATCTTTCCTCCATTATCTGTACTGATTCATTATAAACAGTTTTGATAAATTCTAGGTCTTGAGCTAGACTAAGTGCTTATTTCCGCACAGACCAAGAGCGAACTTGACCTAAAGTTACAGGGCGTTGCTGAATTAGGGTATGATAATAGGAAGAAGCGATGCCTTCGGCGATCGCAGCTATCGCTAACTAAGAAAATAATTCATATTATTTGGATAAGGAGTTGGCACATCTAAAAATTTGAGATAGTGAATTAATAATTGAATAGAATATCGGAGCATTTCTTCAGATTTAGAATAACAAAGATTTTTTGGTTCGCGTAGCGTGCCGTTAGGCATTGTAACCTGGCTAAATAATGTCTTAATCTTGTGTTTTCACCTTCTACTCTAGTCATATAGGTTTTGCTAATAATTTGAGTACCATCGGGAATTGGTTGATTTTCATATAGATTTTACCTGAATTTTACATCATTTTTGGAAATATTTACATTTTAGACATCTGGTGAAAACTATCTACCCTTCACCGTAATTGGTTTTGAGGAAATGAAGGTTAAGTGCAAAGATACTCAAATTGTACGCTAGAATCAGGGCTGAAAATGCCTATAGAAATGGTCAAAAATGGGGGATTAAATCTTTAAAGCTTGCTCAAGTAAAGGATTATAAATTAGTAAAAAGTTCTCAACAAATAAGTGGAAATATTGATACTTTTACTAAAGATTTTGAGTATGTGGCAGATGTTTTATCTACTTTAATATCACCCAATAAGCAGGTAACTATAACTGAGATTAATAATCTGACGAAGGCGGTTAATAATTTAATAAAATCTACATATATTGCAGGAGAGGATATGAAAAATATTTCTAGACAAGTTTCCTCTGAACAAGACTTAATTGCTGTAAAAGATATGGTAAAATCTCTTGAAACACTAACGCTTTTATTAGAAAATCTCACTCCTCAACTTAACCAGATTCACTTGGCAATTTCCATAAGTGATTAGACTAGACTATCTAATTCTTTTTTGATATTGTCAATAAATTACAGCAGATTACCATAAGATTGAGGTACAATTTTAGCAAGCAAGATGCCCGCACCACAAGATCTTTATTATTAATATCTGTACCTCATAATATGGGCAACTGCTGTAATAAGTCAAGTACAGTTTTATAAGTTTTCAGTTAATCATGCTTGTCTAACCAATTTTGTAGTTCTTCCACAGTATCTAAATCAAATATTGCTTCTGCTAACACTTCAATTACCTCGATATTTAAACTTTTCACCCGGTTTTCTAATTCCATATTAATATTTCCTACTTTTCTCTTAATTTGACGGACAATTAAATCTTTTTCCTTGACAATTGCTTCTTGACGACCTTGCTGAATACCTCGTTCAATACCTTGTTCAATACCTCGTTCAATACCTCGTTCAATACCTTGTTCAATACCTTGTTCCATCCAACTAGTAACTATCTGCATAACTTCCTCCTTTTCCGCTGGTATTAATGAACCTATTTCTACTTTAAATGTCTGTTCTTCTATTTTATTCAGTCGTAAATATGTGTCAATAAATCCTGATATTAATTGCATTTTCGCCGGATTTAATTTTAAAGTTACCAACAACCTTAAACACTCTGCTTTTACCTTTGCTCTATCTGCTGGTGCTATATTCATTTTTGACATTAAAGCAGATGCAACTGGATTTTGACGATTTAAAAAGTCCCGCCAATTTAGCTGATTTAGTTGGATGACTTGATAATTAAATTTTAGCACTTCTAAATCAGGAAAGCTGATTTGATAGTTATTTATGGCTAAGGTTTTGGGAGAAGAATATGAAAAAATGACTATGGGATAAATTGGTAAGTCAAATTTCTCATGTAATCTGGAAAAATAACGAAACATTCTTTGATTAAATTTTGGTTTTGCTGCTGATTCGGCTTCAATATGAATGAGAAAGTAAGAAGGTTTACCTAGAAATTGGACTTTGGCTATTAAGTCGGTTTCATATTTGTCTCCTGCGGTAACATCTGTAAATAATTCTTTGTCTAATAATGACACTGAGTTCCTGTCTAGATATTCAAGAACTTGAGGAAAGAATAGTTCTATAAATTCTATAAAAAATGTGGATATCAGTTCTTTAAATAAGCGGTCATGGTCTATTTTTTCGCTCATGTTTTTGTCACATAGATTCCTTTGTAACATACAGCAGTTCTCCTGATTTATCCGTATCCTCTTTGTCTAGAGTGGTGCTTTTTTCTATAGTTGAGGATACTTATTACTAAATAAAACACTTTGAAAGTTACGGTTTACCAGATCAATCAGTTGCTAGAGTCAGATAAGCTGGGTATTGAAGATCCTGAAAAACTTACCAAATATTCTCAACAGACTAACTAAATTGTAACTGAATTATGTTTGATGCACTATCTGACCGTTTAGAATCCGCCTGGAAAAAACTGCGAGGACAGGATAAAATATCAAAATCCAATATACAAGACGCTTTACGGGAAGTGCGTCGGGCGTTGTTGGAAGCAGATGTTAATCTTCAAGTCGTTAAAGATTTTATTAGTGAAGTTGAAACCAAGGCACAAGGGGCTGAAGTTATCAGTGGTGTGCGTCCTGACCAACAATTTATCAAAATTGTTTATGATGAACTGGTGCGGGTCATGGGAGAGGAAAATGTTCCCCTAGCAGAAGTTGCGGGCAAAACCACCGTTGTGTTAATGGCTGGTTTACAAGGGACAGGGAAAACCACAGCCACAGCCAAATTAGCCTTACATTTACGCAAACAAGAGCGTAGTTGCTTATTAGTAGCCACAGACGTATATCGTCCCGCAGCTATTGATCAATTAATCACTCTGGGTAAGCAAATTGACGTACCAGTTTTTGAACTGGGAATTGAGGCAGACCCGGTAGAAATTGCCCGTCAAGGGGTGGAAAGCGCCAAAGCAGAAGGCATAAACACAGTAATTATTGATACTGCTGGACGGTTGCAAATTGACCAGGACATGATGGCGGAATTAGCCCGTATTAAACAGGTAGTTGAACCTGAGGAAACCTTGCTGGTTGTGGACGCAATGACCGGGCAAGAGGCGGCAAACCTGACTCGCACCTTCCATGATGTAATTGGCATTACAGGGGCAATCCTGACAAAAATGGACGGGGATAGCCGGGGTGGTGCGGCGTTGTCAGTGCGACAAATTTCTGGTGCGCCCATTAAATTTGTCGGGGTGGGGGAAAAAGTCGAGGCCTTGCAACCATTTTACCCTGAACGCATGGCTTCGCGGATTTTGGGCATGGGGGATGTTCTCACTTTAGTAGAAAAAGCCCAAGAAGAGATAGATTTGGCCGACGCGGAGAAAATGCAGGAGAAAATTCTGTCAGCGAAATTTGATTTTACTGACTTTCTCAAGCAAATGCGGTTATTGAAAAACATGGGGTCATTAGGTGGAATCATGAAGATGATTCCGGGTATGAACAAGCTTTCTGAGGATCAATTAAAGCAGGGGGAAACCCAGTTAAAACGCTGTGAAGCGATGATCAATTCCATGACTGGAAAAGAGAGACGTGATCCAGATTTATTATCTAGTTCTCCCAGTCGGAGAAAGAGAATAGCGGCTGGTTCTGGATACAGAGAAGCGGATGTAAGCAAACTAGTGGCGGACTTTCAAAAAATG
This sequence comes from Anabaena sp. 54, assembly GCA_900299285.1. GTDB lineage: Bacteria > Cyanobacteriota > Cyanobacteriia > Cyanobacteriales > Nostocaceae > Dolichospermum. The sequence goes on from OMJF01000286.1 coordinate 4,814, forward strand.
CGATCGCTCATGCAACAAATGGGACAAGGGGGCATTCCCGGTATGCCCGGAATGTTCGGTGGAGGTAATCCTTTAACCGCAGGAAATCGTCCTTCAGCGGGCTGGCGCGGCTATCCTGGGGGCGCTGCACCGGCCAAAAAGAAAAAAGACAAAAAGAAAAAAGGCTTTGGTACTCTTTAATATCTAAGCATAAAATCCCGGATTTTTTCCATAAATTCGGGACTTGCCAAAGACAATAACTACGGAGTTTGTCCAGAGTCTCAAAAAACGCAAAGCGATCGCAAATGACTATAAAATTACTATAATTTCAGAATATATAATAGCAAATCCTCAAGTTCCTCGGACTTAGAATAACAAAAAGTTTTACAATGTAGTCGAGCAAGATAATGTCTAAAACGGCTGTTTTCTCCTTCAAATCTTGTCATATAGGTTTTAGTAACAATATGGCCTGCCTGTCCCTGCCAGCCGGTCAGGCGGTGGCATACAGGTCTTCATCACTAATAAAACGATGTAATTTTTTTACCCTGTCTGCCGACAGGCATGGCCGTTCTATTGCCCGAAAGCCAGAACCATTGACATACATTTCTAAACATTCACGCTTAATTTATTCTGAGTAACCTTTCGGTTCATAAGCACCAATAAACTGACGACCATATTTAACACAAAGGATTAATAAAATTTAATTTTTATCAATGCAATTTTCAAAAAAATATGCTGTTCTGAACATTTAATAATCTAAAAAACAACTATGAATAACTTTAATAACTACATCCAAAATCTGCAAAAAAATATTAAACATGGTGGAGAACGCAGTCACTACTCCAGTTTACAAAGTTTAATAGAAAGTTTAGCAATTGGCGTTAATACCATAGTAGAAGAAAAAGGTAATCAAGCAGGAATACCAGATTTAACTATCAGAAAAAATGATCGCGTTGTGGGATATATAGAAGCTAAAGATATAAATATTGATATTAGTAAATTAGAGAAAACAGAACAGATTAAACGTTATTTAGAATCAAATATAGGTTATAACTTCATTTTAACTAATTACTTACAATTTCGCTGGTATGTAAACGGAGAATGTGAAAAAACTGCTGAATTAGCTACCTTAAAACAAGGAGAAATTACTCTAGTTGATGATTTAAAACCCATCACAGAATTATTACAATCATTTCTAAATCAAAAAGCCAAAGATATTAATAATTATTATGATTTGGCAAAAGAAATGGCAGCTTATACTAAAACTATTAGAAATGCGATTGAATTATCTCTAGTAATAGAAGATTCTACAGAAGAATTAAATCGCCTCAAAGAAACATTTAAAAAATTACTATTGTTAGATATAGATAATGATAAATTTGCAGATATGTACGCCCAAACTATTGCTTATGGGTTATTTACTGCAAAAATTGGTCATACACAAAACCCTACAGAATTAATATTTAATCGCACCACAGCAAGTATTTATATTAGTGATAGAATCCCTTTTTTTAAAGGTTTATTTGATTTAGTTTTAGGAACTGGTAGCGTTAGTAAAATTCACAAATCAATTGAAAATTTAATTGAATTATTTAACAGAATAGATATGACCAATATTTTAGAAAATTTTGGTCAAGAAACGCGCACAGAAGATCCAGTAATTCACTTTTATGAAACATTTTTAGCTGCTTATGAAGCATCATTAAGAAAAAGTAGAGGAGTTTATTATACTCCTGAACCTGTGGTTAAATTTATTGTGCGTGCTGTGAATGATATTTTAGTAGATAGAACAATCTTTGATTTAGAATATGGTTTAGGAAATAGAAGAGTAACAATTCTTGACCCCGCAACAGGAACAGGAACATTTTTATATGCAGTTATTCAACAAATTTATCATAATTTTGCTAAATATGATGTTCGTAGTTGGGAAAATTTATTAAGAGATACAGAACTTTTAAATCGTCTTTTTGGTTTTGAGTTATTAATGACTCCTTATACCATAGCACATTTAAAAATAGGTGTATTACTTGGATATTTACAATATAAATTTGCACCAAATGAAAGATTAAAAATCTATTTAACTAATGCGTTGGAAGCAGGAATAAAATCCGGGGAACTAATTCCAGGAATTACCCAAATTATCGCGGAAGAATCAAGTCAAGCAGCAAAGGTAAAAACAGAAATTCCCATTACTGTGGTATTAGGAAATCCTCCCTATTCTGTCAGTTCTCAAAATGCTAGTAAACGCAAAAGAATCTTAAATCAAGATGAAAAATATTTAGCAGATGTGGAATATACTGGTTCAGTGTGGAATAGAATTTATAAACCTGGGAAAGCAGGGAAAACTATTACAGAATTAACCGATATTGGGGAACTTTTAGAATTATATAAAGGTAGGGTAAGATTAGAAGGGGAGAAAAATATTCAACCTTTGGATGATGATTATATCAAATTTATTCGTTTTGCTCAATATCAAATAGAAAATAATAGTCACAATGCGGGTATCATTGGTTTTATTACTAATCATTCCTATCTTAATGGTTTAATTCATCGAGGAATGAGAGAAGAATTATTAAAGTATTTTGATACTTTATATATTATAGATTTACATGGTAATTCTTTATTAAAGGAAACTACTCCAGATGGTAATGTTGATCAAAATGTTTTTGATATTCAACAAGGTGTAGCCATTTTAATTGCTGTGCGTGAAAAAAGTAAACCTGATTATGGTTCTACTGCTTATAAATCTAGAGATGGTATCAAGGAAATGGCTAAGGTTTTATATTATGATTTATGGGGAAATCGTGAGGATAAATATAACTTTTTAGAGTCTGCAACTTTAGATAATGTTGATTGGATAGAGGTAAAACCTGCTGAACCTAATTACTTTTTTGCGCCGAAAGATTTTGATTTAGCAACAGAATATAATCAAGGTTGGAATGTTACAAATATTTTTCCTGTAAATTCTACAGGAGTTAAAACTCATCGAGATCATTTTGTGATAGATTTTGATTTGGAAGCACTTCGTAAAAGAATAGAAAATTTTAGAGATCTAAGTATAGATGATGAAAATATAGCTAATCTTTATGATTTGCGAGACACTCGTGATTGGAAAATTAGCATAAAAAGAAAATCATTATCTAATAGTCAAGATTGGACATATTATTTTACAACTTGTTTATATCGTCTTTTTGATACAAGGTTTTATTATCATCATCAAGATGTTGTAGAACTGACAAGAAATGAAGTTATGCAAAATATGGTAAAATTAGAAAACTTGGGATTAGTTTTGTGTCGTCAACAATCTCAACCTGGAGGATGGTTTTTAGTTAGTGTCACCAATCAAATCATAGAATGTTGTGCTATTTCTAATAAAACAAGAGAAACTAATTATTTATTTCCTCTCTACACTTATCCAAATACAGAAAATAAACAAACTAACCTTTTTTTAGAAAAAACTCCTAATTTATCCCCAAAATTTTTAGAAGCTATCAAAACTAAACTGGGTAAAATACCAACTCCAGAAGCAATATTTTACTATGCTTATGCAATATTTCATAGTCCTACTTATCGCACTCGCTACTCTGAGTTTTTAAAAATAGATTTTCCGCGTCTTCCCTTAACCAGTAACGAAAACCTATTTAACGAACTAGCTGTTAAAGGAGAAGAATTAGTTAATTTACATTTAATGAAATCGGATACATTCAATTATTTAATTACAACCTATCAAGGAATAGGAGATAATCAAGTTACTCAAGTTACCTATAATGTAGAATTACAAAGAGTTTATATTAATAAACAGAGTTATTTTACTGATATTCCCCCCCATATTTGGGAATTTAAAATTGGTGGATATCAGGTATTAGATAAATGGCTAAAAGATAGAAAAAACGCCAAGCGAAAATTATCAAGTGAGGAAATTATCCATTATCAAAAAATTGTTATTGCTTTAACAGAAACTTTACAAATAATGGAGGAAATTGATATAATTATTCCTGGTTTTCCTATAGAGTGATGAGGTATACAATTAGGACTTACGCACTCACTGTACAAATCAATCATGATATGTGTTCACAACAATACTCCTCATAGGTGTCAAATTAAGCCATAAATTCCTTATCTGTTAGCTTCTACACCCGCCCTGAACTTCAGTTCAGGGCTAATAGCCAAAGTCTACTCAAGTAGACTAAAGATATTTATGACTGATATAATGCACAAAGGTTTTTAGTTATCTTTAAATAACTTGAAATATTAGACTGGGAATGAATTCCCAGGCGGGGTTAATCATTTTTAATTTGATAATGTTGGGTTTCCTTGCGTCAGCCCAACTACAATTTATTTCACTAATGTTGGGTTTTTGAGGGTCAACCCAACCTACACTTTACTTCACTAATGTTGGGTTTTTGAGGGTCAACCCAACCTACACTTTACTTCACTAATGTTGGGTTTTTGAGGGTCAACCCAACCTACAATTTATTTCACTAATGTTGGGTTTTTGAGGGTCAACCCAACCTACAATTTATTTCACTA
>OMJF01000287.1 GCA_900299285.1 Anabaena sp. 54
TCCCAAAGTCTTATATAAATAACTTATATCTCTAGAACAAAATACCCCAATTATTTAATCAATCTTGTATTTCCAGGGGTTGAGGTTAATATTTCCCTACTGCGAAGATTTTTTCTGGAAATAATCATCTTAGTAATTCAAAACTCGGCGTTAGTGAATGAAGGTATGATTTTTTCTCACGCAGAGGCGCAGAAGACGCAGAGATTAAGAGTTTAAGAACTAGAATATTTGATTTTCATACGCTAATTCAGCAATGCCCAAAACTCTATATGGAAGCACTATTTCCCACAAATAACATTATCATACCCCAAACTCAAAACACTGTCAAGCCCCTGGACTGAAATTGCCGAAACTCGTGAAATTATTGATAATATTCTCAATATTCATGAGAATAGACCCCTATTTATTGAGAAAGTTCTTTTTTCCCAAAGTCTTATATAAATAACTTATAGTTTGAGATAATGTGTTTAATGCTTAAATTTTAGTAATTTTAGGATCTAAAACCATGCGTGTACCAGTATTATCTACATGATAAGTCCAGAATTGGCTTTTAACTTTAATAATTACTTCCCAACCTGGAATGGGATCAAAAATTTGAGCGCAAACTTCACCGAAATTAAAAACACAGGAATTACTAAAAGTTTTTTGAGTTGACTGAGTAATTTTCAGGTAATTTACTGCTAAACCAGAACGTTTAGAAGCATCACTTAAAACCGTATTAGCAATTGTTTTTGGTAATTGATTATTGGTGATTTTCGGATCTAAAATAATTTGTAAACCAGTTTTATTAACATGATAATTCCAATACTTTTCTTGTAATTTTACAGTTATAATCCAACCGGGAATAGGATTATATTCTCTGGTACAAACTTCCCCAAATTTGAAAATACAGGGATTACTAAAAATAGTAGATGTAACTTGAGTAATTTGCAAATCAGAAGCTTTTATCCCAGAACGTTTAGAAGCATCCCTGAGAACAGCTTGAGAGATAGATTCAGGTAAAGTATTTTGGCTTAACTGTAACCCTTCTAAACTTTGAGCATTTGCAAATATAGCATTTTCAGTTACACCTAAATTACAGGCAATAGGTAATAGGTAAAAGGTAATCGGTAAGAGTAATGACAACCGACAAATGAAGTTGATGATCATATAAATTAACAATTGAATGTTGAATTAAATTTAACTGAAAAACTTGCTTGAAAACTTCCATGAAACCTTACAAATAAATAATCTTTCACCCTCATTCCTCTGTGTCCTCTGTGGTTCGTTCCAAATTAATTCTTCCCATTGCTAAAAGTGCTGTTCCATAGGCTGCTTCCGTATTAATAGAAGAAACAATTGGTACTTTTAAATAACGTTGACGAATAGCAGTCCAAGTAGAATTAGCAGCGCCACCACCGGCTGTGTAAATATGAGTTAATGGGTCTGCACCGAGATTTTGCAATAGTTGATATCCTCGTGATTCTATTTTAGCCATACTTTCCAGTAAACCGTGGAGAAAATCATGAGGTTGATCTGGACGTGGTTCTAGTTTTGGTAATAATTGAGGATCATTAATAGGAAAGCGATCGCCCGGTTGCAATAATGGATAATAATCTAACATACTGGCTTGAGTTGGATCAATTTTGGTACTTAACTGGACTAACTCCGGATCGCTAAAAAAATGTTTTAACACAGCACCACCTGTATTGGAAGCACCTCCAGCCAACCACAAATCGCCTAAACGATGGCTATAAATTCCATATCGCGCATCTTCAATTCTATGGCGGCTTAAAAGTTTCAATACCAAAGTTGACCCCAGGGAAGTTACCGCTTCCCCCGGAAATTTAGCTCCACTGGCTAGAAAAGCCGCAATACTGTCTGTTGTACCAGCAACCACCAAACAATGGGCTTTAAAGCCAAATTCAGCCGCTATCTGTGGAAGTAATTCACCAATAGGTATTCCTGGTGGGAAGACTTGGGGTAAATTGAGGGGAATTTGTAGCTGTTCTAGCCATTCTGGATATTGCAATTTTTCTACATCATAACCCAGTTTTAAGGCGTTGTGGTAGTCGCTAATACCTAACTTTCCATGCAGCAGAAAACCCAACCAATCGGCTTGATGTAGTAAATATCTAGCATTTACAAAGGATGGTAGTTCCTGCATCCAGAGGAGCTTCGCTAGACTTGATGTAGCACTTAACACGGTATGATGAGGTGGTGCAATTCGGCTCAACCGTTCTAAAGCCATAGCTCCCCGACCGTCATTATACAATAGGGGAACGTCCACTGGCTTTCCAGTGTCATCGGTGAGCAAAATAGTGGAAGAAGTGCCATTAATAGCAATAGCTCCTATTTCCCTTCTCAAAACCTCCGGAATTTGCGCTAGTAGACTCCATAAAGCCTCTCTCCAACATTTTAGCCAATCAATAGTCCCAACGTGCCAATCATGGCGCATTGCGGACAGAATGCGACCTTCTTGATCAATTACCACACCTCGCGCGCCGGAAGTGCCAAAATCAATGCCCAGAAATAATATCATATCGTAGGAGAATTGGGATAAAGATGATTGTTTCTGCTCAATAATGGCTACTGACTAATTACTGTTTTTGTTGCATCTTGTAACAAGATGTTTCCTAATTTTGGTAAAACAGTCAAAAGTAGTAAGCAGAGTCTTGAAAATCAAGTTCAAGTTAATTCAATTTAGGAGGATTTCTATTATGCCTATCTCAGATACTCAAGTTTACATTGCTTTGGCTGTAGCACTAATTCCAGGTATTTTAGCTTGGCGTTTAGCTACAGAACTATACAAATAGTAACAGAGTCGCGTAATTCTGTTCCGGGTGATTAAACCTAGTATGATGAGGTGTAGTTTCCAGACACTCCTGGCTCCGGGCTAGGAAAATTTTGGAAATTGCACCTTAAATAATTTACTTAGTAATATATCTTCATCTTTACACTTATCTAAAATTTTCAAAAAATGAAGTAATATAACAGCTAAATTCAACTAAACCGCAATTAGCACCTGTTTGCTTTTGACGGTAATTGCCGTAAATCATGCAAGCCTTTTGTTATTATCATGAATGCGTTTCAACCATCTAGACCTCCTATACAGCCAATAGAACAACGCCGAAATGTACCACGGACTAAACGACATTTACGCCAACGCGCTTACCAGGTAATGGCACTGGAAACTACAGCTAAAATAGCAGTTAATACAGTTATTGGGGTAGCGGCGGTTTCTGCTTTAGTACAATTGTTACCTTATTATTGGGTACAACAAGATAAATTACGGGAAATACGCACTGAAGTTAAAGTCATGGAAGGGCGTGTCCAGAATTTACAGACAGAATTTAGTCGCAATTTTGATCCTGGACAAGCTGAGAGTATTATGCAAGAAAAATCATACCGATTTACAGCAAATCAGCGTCCAGTGATATTAATGAATCAAGATCATACTGTCACAGAACAATCTGATTCAATTCCATAAAAGTGCAGAAAATATATTAATGCTCATGGTTATTAGGGTGACTATCAAGGATATAAGTTTTGATTTAGTGAAAAAATGCAAATTTTCGAGATAGTTTCACAAATTACTTCTAAAATCCTGACTACTGAATTTAGCTATCTATCGAATTATTCTTCTGAGTTTTGAAAAAAGAGCAATCATGTTATCGCGTCTGGCTAAGGCGTGCAAGTCTACTGAGGGATAACCGCTCCCATGCTCCTGTTGAAGTAGAAAGTAAAGTCTAGTAATGTCAGTGGTTTTATATAGCAGACTTAAACAACAAAGAAATGCAGTGTTGAGATCAAACAATGCTCTTATCCATTAAAACAAAACTCAAGTTAAACAAAACCCAAGAAATATTAATGGCTAAACACAGTGCTATAGCAGGTTTACCACTAATTGGGGTTTAGCAGCAACTCGTTTAACCAGTTTTCGATCTGTAACCGTAAGCTATAACCGAAACCAGCTTGATGCTTGAAAAACCGTAATTCTGCTAATGCGCGACGGTAATCAGCGATCGCACAATTCCAATCACCCCAAAGATGATAAGTACGTCCGCGTTCAGCCCAAATGTGTCCTTGAAGTTGACCAAAAAGTAGAGCAGTTTCTAAATTTTCAATAGCTTCTGCATATTCACCCAAGTCACGTAAAGTAATGCTGCGATTAATCCAAGCCCTCACATAATGAGGATTTAAATCCAATGCTTGTTCATAATCAGCTAATGCGGCTATTAATTGACCCGAAGCAGCGTAATAATTAGCTCTATTATTGTAGGCACTAGCTAACCTAGAATTTAAGTCCAGGGCTTTGTTATAATCACAGAGAGCTTTGTGTCCGTCACCACTTTGAAAATAAATCAGACCTCGGTTATTGTAATCAACAGCATTTTCAGGATGATGGTCAATGAGATGACTTAAAAGAGCGATCGCTTTGGTATAATCGCCTTGTTGCGCTAATCTCAAAGCACAAGAGCGTAAATAACGTTCTTCCAAAATAGATTCATGATCATTCTGTAACAGTATATATTGAGGAGAAGGATTGTTTTGAATACCAAAATTTAAAAAAGAGTGCTTACTCATTGTCTTCCTTATTTGATTTACTCAGTTTGTCCAATGAACTTATAGTTTTCGGGTCTTTCTTGTCTTAATGGCTGTGGGATTGTTAAAGGGATTCTACATCCAGCAAACAATATCAACCATAAATCTAATAATGTATACTTCATACCCAAGTTCAATTCCAGAATCAGTAAAAATCTAAAAAATCGAAGTGTAAATTTTCAAGATGATGACAAAGAACAAGAGACAAGAGGGAATAGGTAAAAGAGAAAGGATTTATCCATAACAACGGACAATGAACAAAGGACAACGGACTAATTACCAATTTTAGAAGAGACATTTCCCATGACAACAACAATTTCTTATGCTGATGCTACAGACCTCAATACTGATGACTATATTGTTCTTGGTTTAGCTACGTGCTTTTATAAAGAAGATGGGGAAGTACGTCAAATTGAAGTTATAGAACCGATTCCTTCCGCAGCATTAGAAGCTCTATGCAAAAACATTCCCACCTCTTACAGGCTGGCTTATGCAACGAATTTAGGATCTGTGTTAGATGGTGATAAAATGCTATTGCCAGAAGGCTTCCCAGAGTCGGCGCAATTTGGCGATGAATTTCCATTGAGGTTATTTTCTGCGGCTCGTACCTACAAACGCCGTGAAGCCTCTCAAAATCTGATTCCTTTGGGAACTACTAAAATGGATTTGAATTATTCCACAGAGCGCAAACGGGTGCTGAATGCAGCCAGAGTTGTTACCAAAGAAGATAACATTAAACAACATTCCCACACTCACAAAGTCCTTTAATTTTAGGCTGCTATGTTGAAACTTTATGGTGGTTGTCCTAGTCGGCCTGTAATTACAGCGGATTTCATCTGAGTAAGATATGATTTTAGCGGGCAAGATGCCCGCACCACAAGATTTTTACCACAAGATTTTTATCATTAATATCTGTACCTCATAATATCTGAAACTGTGTTTTCTAACGATAATTTGTAAATTGTAAGGCAACAGGGAAGTCCTCTTGTTTAAGACGTTGAATCACAAGTTGTAAATCATCTTTTGATTTAGCTGTCACCCGCACAGCGTCACCTTGAATTGATGGTTGCACTTTTTTAATTTCGTCTCGAATTAACTTAGAAATTTGTTTGGCAATTTCTTGGCTGATACCTTTTTTGAGAGTAATTTCTTGTCTAACACGGTTGCCGCTGGCAGATTCGATTTTACCAAATTCAAAGATCTTTTGGGAAAGATTACGCTTGGCAGCTTTTTCCCGCAGAATGGTATGGACAGATTCTAAAGTAAATTCACTGTCAGTACCAATAGTAATTTTTTCTTCGCTTAATTCGACTGTAGTTTGAGTGTCTTTAAGATCGTAACGGCTTTTAACATCTCTGATGACTTGATCAATAGTATTAACTAATTCTTGTCTATCAAAGTCACTGACAATATCAAAGGAAAAAGTAGAGGCCATAAAATTGGTAATTGGTAATTGGTAATTGGTAATTGGTAATTGGTAATGGGGAAGAGGGAAGAGGGAAGAGGGAAGAGGGAAGAGGGAAGAGGGAAGAGGGAAGAGGGAACTCTTAACTGGGAACAGGGAAGATTAAAAATAAATATTCTCCTTATTCCCTTTTACCTAATTATTTAATTTGCATGAGACTGAGGTAAAACAGAGTTCCAGAACTAAAAGAAGCAACACCAAACATGAGTGATCTCAACAAAGGTATATTGGCGATATAGAAAATAGAGTATAGCAAACGAGCAATGATAAAGATTATCGCTGCATTCCTCCCAAGGGGAGAATTTACTCCAGTAACATAAGCCATTAAAGCTGCCGCTGCAAAAACCATAAATCCTTCAAAAGAGTTTTCATGGGCCCATGTTGCCCGTTGAGCATAGGGTGGTAGCTTGTCAAACATGGCGCGGGGAGCAGAAAGATCATATCCTATCTGCACTCTAGCAAAAGCTACTAATAAATAGGGTACATAAATGAGAATAGCCGCGACGACAATAGAGTATAAAAAGATAGCAGGTATTGGTAATTGAGAGAGAGACATTAAATTAATTTAACGGGGTACTTGATTTGACCTTGATCATTGATTGTCAATGGATAAAGGGTAATTTAGTCAAGTCATTACCCATTACCCAATGATAATTTCCCATCTCTAGCATTAGCTTTGCGTGAGGATTCACCCTAGTCAAAGTAGAAAAGTGTTACCACTTTTCGTTGTTCTTCTGCATCACTACAGGTTTGCAAGAGAGTGCGACTATCATGAAATGCAAAGCAGATTAATTGTTGACAACGAGAGACAATTTCCTTATTACATAAGTAACTCGCTTCAGCCAGAGACAGGTTATCATTGCTGGGGTTTTCCACCAGGTGCATGACCTCTTCTAATTGCTGGCGTGATTCTTGGGGTTGGCGTTCCAAGCTTTGGGGTAGAATTACTGTGAGTAAGTTCGGATCAGCCCGTGTTGCGCCCCGGATGGCCGCAGAGTTTGTGCCTGTAGCACCAGAAGTAATGATCCGGTTGCCCGATAGAATTAGGGCATAAGCCATCATTTCAATGAGCTTCTGATGGGTAATTGGCACATGACGAGAACCTAGCAAAGCTATCCGCTTAGAACCTGTTTGCTGGATAGTTGCTAGTTCTTGGGCTAATGTATCGAGGTTGATAGTTTCTATTGACTGACTCAAAGATAAAAATCATGAGATTAAACAACCCAAATATTCTACCAAACAGCGTGTAGTTAATACACTAACCAGAGTTACATATTGCTACAATTTATTTTTTGATTTTTTAGACTCATTTGCTGCGTCTGGAACTACTTTTGGCAACACCCATACCTCTTAGTCCTCTCCAGCCGATGACAGTGTAACCAATTGACAATAATAAACTATTAATACCAGTTGGCAATTCTTTCCAGGCATCTTCCTGGGTTTTTTGTAACTGTTGTTCTTTTTGACGCTGAATTTGGTCTATTCTCTGGTTTGCTAATTGTTGAGGGTCTGTTTGCTGGGCGATAAAATTATCAAGAGCTTGAGGATTTTCTTTATACTTTCTGAGCAAATCTTTCTGTGCTGTAGGTAATTGGCTATTATTAATTGCCTGATTATACTTCTGATTGTCTTTAACTAGTTCATTTAGCTGGGTCTTGAGTTGCTCTTTTAATGCAGCACGTTGTTTCTCTACAGAGGCTTTTACCTGATCATTACTTAGTTGATTTTGTATTTGTGTTAATTGACTTTTAATTTGGTTTTCTAACTGTTCTGCTTCTTTGTTAATCCGTGTTAACCCCTGTTCCTTGATTTGATTGACGTTACCCAGGTACAAGGGAAAAATCAACAAAAACATCAGTCCCAACAAACTAGAAAGTATAAAAATTGGCAATTTTAGACTCAGAGACGAAGAATGACTACTTTCATGAGCTCTATCAATATAGAATGCAGTTACAATTGCTCCCAGACCAAGTAATGGTACAATACCCTGCTGTACAAGACTTCTGGACAAATTAATGTTCCAGAGTTTATCCGTAAGTTGCAAAGGAAATAATAAAAATAGCAACTCTATAAAAAATAATAATATACAAATTATACCTATTAACTTGAGGGAGAAGGATGTATTGGAGGATGTGCTAGTGGCCATATTTTTTCGCAGTGTAAATAGACATAGAAAATTTAGCATATTTTCTATGTCACTTTTACCATGTTTTTCGGGAGAATCCGCAAAAGTTGCATTTTTTTTTGACTTTGCTGAATTGGAGTAGATTACTGAGTTTTTGGAAGTTTAAATCTTTTTTGCGGCGTTGGTGAATGAAGGTATGATTTTTTCTCACGCAGAGGCGCTCAAGACGCTCCAGAGTAAGAGTTTAGGAACTAGAATATTTGATTTTCATACCTCAATTCAGCAATGCCTTTTTTGCCATTGTTTTACCTTTTGTAGTAAACCTGCATCTAACCAATCATCAAACTGGGGATACACTGGTAAGCGGGGTAATAATTCCCAGCCACCAGGCTCTAAAATATTCCTAAGTTTCTGCTCTTGTAAATGAGGATAATCAGGATTAACTTCATCCTTGGGACTTATCCCCCCTAAATCCCTGGCCCCTGCGGCTATACAAGCAAGTAACCAATTTTCATCTTTAACTAAATTAGGGGGAATCTGAATTGTAATATCTGCGGGTAAAATTTCCCGCGCTTTGGCGATGACTTGTGGTAATTTATAGGGGTTAAATGGTGGTGCGTCGAAAGTTTGCACTGTTCCGGGACTGTGGGGTTGCAAAATCACTTCTTGAATGTGATGGTAAAGTTTATGTGACTCAGAAATAGCTGCTAAGGTTTCCCACCAATCTTCTTCTGTTTCCCCTATTCCTAAAAGTAAACCCGTTGTAAAAGGGATTTTTAGCTCTCCTGCCCATTGTAACTGTTGCGATCGCACTTGGGGTAATTTACTCGGCGCGTGACGATGAACTGTATTTAATAGTTTTGGTGTCAATTGTTCCAGCATTAACCCCATGGAAACATTAACACTTTTGAGTTTTTGCATTTCAGTCCAACTCAATGGACCGACATTGGTATGGGGTAAAAATCCCATTTCTAGTGCTAATAAACACAATTCATAAATGCGCTCAAACCAAGGTTCACGCCTTGCTGAATCAGGATGTACCTCACCACTGAGGATGAGTATTTCACAGACGTTTTGATTTTTTAGTTGTGACAAAATTTCTTGAGCTTCCCCTAGAGTCAACCAAGGACTTTTACCTGGTTCGCTGCGAAAATTACAGTATGTACAACGGTTAAAGCACTCATAAGTGGGAACAATAGTATAAGCAGGGCTGTAAGTAACAATATTTTGACGATATACAGACATATATAGTATGAGTTGTGGCTAAAACACAGCTAATTTACAGACTTGGGCGAACAAGATGCCTACCCCACAAGGTTTAGACTCCTGTTATGCAGTTTAGGAGGTCAAGATCAGGTAAAAAGTTCAAACCCCTGATTAGCAAAAAGATTAATCCCCGAAAGCCTGACTATATATAGTTTATAGCTCTAAAGTTCACCTGACTGAAAAAAATATTAAAAAATATTACGAAAACCCCTTTACAAATCGAAACATAAAGGTTAATATAAATTCATAAGGTAGAAACACCTACCAAAACATACATAACTCAAACGTAATTATAAACACATGACCACA
>OMJF01000288.1 GCA_900299285.1 Anabaena sp. 54
CCCAGCCCCTTCCCTACCAGGGAAGGGGAGTAAATCAAAGCCTCTCTCCTTTTAGGAGAGAGGTCGGTTTGTGGTTTATTTACCTGAAAATAGCTGTAAAATCTCTATCATTGAAAAAACGGCATTGCTGAATTGAGGTATGAAATTGAAAAATCGAAAAAAATGAAACTCTGACTCTCTGCGACTGAAGCGCCTCTGCGTGAGAAAAAATCATACCTTCATTCACCAACGCCGAAAAAACGAACTATGGAAAATAAAAAATCCATAATTCGCTTAAAAAAAGAGAGTCGGTAGTAAGCCGGGTTCTGTTCTCTTACGAGGGCAGTTATCTATCTGGGATGCTTGTTACCAAGCACCTCTAGCGGCTCTTTTTCAGCGGAACCGGTCAAAGACCAACCGTAGTTCCTTGCGGCCTTGCTCCCAACCGGGGTTTACCGAGCCAGCGCCTCTCGACGCTGCTGGTGCGCTCTTACCGCACCTTTGCACCCTTACCAACCAATAAATTGACTGGCGGTATCTTTCTGTGGCACTATCCTCACGATCGCTCGCACTGGACGTTATCCAGCAAGTTTGGTCTTTCGGGAGCCCGGACTTTCCTCAAACCAGTCTGAATGACTAATCTGCAACTGCCTACGCCTACTCTCTTCTTTCTCTAGTTTACTTTTAATTACATGAAAATCGCAAGACTCAGATAGATTACTTTTTATTCCAAGGTAAAGCGTAGGTCCAAGGGAGTTTTTTAATAGTAAAAGGACAATTAATAATTGACACTGGGGGAACGTTTATTCCCGGCGCTATACCGACTCTCATTTCCGAAATTCGTAGTACAAGTTGTAAGGAAAATTCTAAATTTTTTTTACCATCTAAAAAGTCTTTGTATAACTTTTTGTTTCCTTTAACTCCCGCTACATTAATTAAAGGTGAGGCCGGTTTATAAATTCCTGATTCTTTATCTCTTTGAAAAACATCTTCGGCAGTGACACTTTCAGAAATTGTCTTTTTAGGCGCGATAATTGTCGGCACTTGAGGTATAGCTAAATCTCTGGTTAAGTCAGGAGATTTGCGAATTACCCGCCGCGATTGTTTGCTATGTTCAACTACGAAAGAACTATTATCCCAGTCAACATATATGGCAATACTTTCTGATTTATTTTCAATACTCATGGATAATTCTTTTAGATCATTTTGTACTTTATCTAAACCATAAGTACCTGTTTTAAAGGAAATCCCCACTGTCTCCTGAAGATTTTGTTCTTTTAATTGATTATCAACAGCACCTTTTTGAAAATCAACTTTTACTAGATCGTCTATAGATTCAATCATGCGATTAAATGTCCAATAGACGGTAAGCATATAAATCATCAAAATAATCAGATTTTGGTCGCCATTTTGCATTTTTATAACCCTGATCTTCTACCAATTGATAAATGGTAACATATTTAAGGGCAATCAATCCATCTGATCAATTAACTCGCGTGTTCCCAGTCACTTAGTGATTCAGACTGCTGATTTTTCGTTTTTGTTTTACGGACTAGCACTTGAGGAGTTCCAATCTCAATAGGAGAAAAAGACTTTTTATTTTTAGCAGACTTGGGTTCTTTTGTATTATTCATGACTATTTTCACTTCCTGAAAACTTTCAACTCTATTTAAGTTTTCAATGTTTATTTAGCCCATACCGGACAAAAGATTGAGTTGATATAAAAAATTTATCAATCTATGATTATGAACTACAAATATTAATAATAAAATTAATCATAAAACTGTTGTGGTGCGGGCATCTTGCCCGCTAAAAAGGTCAAAAATCCCAACTAGAATCGTTTTTTTATATCAATACATGGTCTCATGAGATCTTCTCTTTTTACCCACATTTCCACAAAATGGGTTTTGGTAGAATATTTATTTAAAAGTAACCCCAAATACTGTTGTCATCTCAATCAAAGTTCAATAATATCAGTAATATTGCTATCATTTGTCTGTTTCCTGACAACTAACCGATAAATAAATATTGCTATTGGTGAATCATTTCTTAATCAAACTTCAAATTTCTTAACAAATATGTCTACAACTCCTTTAATAACTAGAATTTTTTGTTTGTAACAGTTAATTTATATTTGTTGCCAAATTCTTCTCTTGGTTAGATACTAGGAATACAACAAAGCAATTATTTTTATGAACGCTATTTCTGATCTGGAATTTAAACGCTCAACTTGGCAAATAGCCATTCTCTTGACCTTGGGCTTTTGGCTGAGTGCTAGTCTGGTTTTAGATTGGGTAATTATGCCTAGTCTTTACTTTGCTGGCATGATGAACGAAGCTAGTTTTTCTATAGCAGGTTATGTAGTTTTTTGGAATTTTAATCGCCTAGAATTATTAGCCGCTACTGTGATTTTAACTTCTGTACTGGCTATCAGCAAAACTCAATCTAATTGGCGTTTGGGTAGTATTGTATTATCTGGAATATTGTTAACAGTGGCATTACTAGATACTTATTTATTAACTCCCCAAATGTGCGCTCTAGGAGCTAATTTTAGCTTACTTCCTAGTGATCCAGTTCCAGCAATCATGAACTTATTACACAGCGGTTACTTCCTGCTAGAAGCCTTTAAGGTTTTAGCAGGAGGTATACTTTTAAATCAGTGTTGGCGAGAAGTTTAAGCCCCATCAGTGTTAGATAATAGTAGACGGATAGCCAGAATAGCAAAGCCAATGGCAGCGATCGCTTTTAAAATGCGTGTAGGTAAAAACTCGGATACAGCCCCACCAGCTAAAGCACCCAAAAGGCTAGTTAATACTAAAGCGCCCGCTGTACCAAAAAATATAGCCTTCCGAGATTGTCCTTGTCCAGAAAGAGCGATCGCTGCTAACTGACTTTTATCACCTAATTCTGACAAAAATACTGTCACAAAGCTTAGTCCTAAAAGATTCCAGTCCATATTTTCACAATTAACCTTGAATGACATCCCATACTAACATCAGGGAAATTAGCAATAACATGACACCAGCTAATTTTTCAACAGTTTTAGGGCTAAGTTTCGTAGAAATCCAACCACCTAATAATACTCCTAATAAACTAGTAGTAATTAATGCTACCCCAGAACCTAGAAAAACTACCCAAGGAGCATGAGATTCTGCACTCATTAATAACGTTGAGAGTTGGGTTTTATCACCAATTTCTGCCAGAAAAATCGTGATAAAAGTTGTCACAAAGACCCTAAATCCAGATGTTTTGCTTTTAGTATCATCCTTAACTATAGTCTGATGTGACTGGTTTTCCGTTGCAGATAAGTTAGGAATGCTGACGGGTACAGTATCAAGTTTCACAGGCGTTATTTTTGTCTCTGAGTTGTTTTCATATTCCTTTCATTTTCTCATATTGTTATCATAAATTGCAACAGGATTTGTTAAAATATACAAATATAAACACTTCGATACAGATAATAAAGTGCTACTGCGAGGAGATTGATACAGACTCAGATCAAGACAAAATATTAAGTTGTAGAATGTGGTGTGATCAGACTGAGTTGTTATATTATGCAAACTTAAAATAAGTATGAAAATATTACCTATTAATCTTGAAGATTTAATCCACGCTCGCTCGGTTGAGTCCGTGAGGAGAGAATTTAAAAAAACTTGGTCACGTTCCATTTGATGATCGTCGTAATTCGGCCGTGTCTATTGATGTCATTTCTCCAACTCTGGTCAGAAATTTTCTATCAGATATAAAGAGGGAATTAGTTGCACCAGGTAATGTAGTTCCCGAATTAGACCTATATCGAAATATGCGAATTACTACACCAATTAATAGTCATGAAGTACCAAGAAATATTGCTTTATTATTCTTTGTTGATAATCCAGAGGAATATTTCCCTGGCGCAAGAATTGAGATTGTGCAATTTGGTGATGATGCAGGAGGAAATTTAATAGAAGAAAAAATATTTCGCAGACCTGAACCTCGTTTTCGAGAATCTTATGAATCTCGCAGACGTAAAAAAGATGGATGATGGTTACTTGTATCTATTCTGAGATAGTCAAAAACCTACGGCTTGATCAAAACGGATTTGTTCTAAACTGCGATCGCCATAAACCCCTTCAATCTGCTGACGACAGCAATCAATCGCAAAATCATTCACATCCTCTGCTTCAATACCATACATTTCCTCAAAAGTCTCTGCTTGGACACGACAGAACCGGGGACGGGTAGAATAAATTTTACATTCCCTTGTACCATGATCATAATTTACACACCATCCCCCTTCCCCTACCATACTGAGATAAAGTTCTAAATCAGGTGGTGAAAGATACTGTCCTAAATCTGGACGATCCGCTGGTGTTAAGTTACAGCAAGCGCCACACTGAGATATACATTGCCAAGTAGCCATATTTTTAACCTTCTACTATTCCTGCTATTTTACTTTTTTATGGCTTTTTCTATAATTTTGTAAACTAAATTAAATTTTAGATCCCTTAAAAAGATATGATAAATTACGGGTTTGGCTATGAAATTATTAAATCTTTTTAAACCATTAAATCATTGGGAGGAAAAAATGGACATTTTAGCTAACATCAATTGGGAAGTTGTCTTACAATTGACTTGCGTAGGATTAATTGTGATTTCAGGTCCTATAGTCATCTTTGTCCTAGCATTTCGCAACGGCAACCTATAAATTAGTTAATGGGTAATAGGTAAAAGTTTATCTAATCACCATTACCCATTTATAATAACCGGGGTTAAATCCCCGCTTAAACAAATTTTCAATCTTCAACTCGTGACACAGTTTGATAAAGCCTGAATTGCAGTTTGAATAATTCCCTCATATATAGGTTGAGATAAATTTACCTGTGCAGCATTTTCGGGGTTGAAACCTAACAGACCAAATTTATCATCTGGCCGCATCACTAAAACCTTACCTTCAGAATTTTTCACCCTTAATTCTTTACCCATACCATTTTCATAAATTCCACAAGTGTATTGACGCTGTTGATATTCAAAACTCACCGCTGATAAATGTGATGAATTAGTAAAAAGTTTCAGAATATGATTTGGGAGTTTTGCACCAATTAACTCCAATTCAATAGCAGTTTTACCATTAAAGTTATTTTCCCGCAATTTGTAAACAATATCTAATCTTGATGGTAAAGGAAAATAATCGCCCCAGCGCCATGCTATCCCTTTAATTTCCACCAAACTATTGTCAATATTTTGAACTACAGTTAATTTAATATGACCCTTACCAACAATTTTTTGTGCAATCACTTGCACATTAGGAGTCCAAAATATAGGATCTGAATTATCAATACCACAGGGATGAAGAATATTTAATTGTTGGAAAAGATCCTCATTAATTTCGTCAAGATTAACTTGAATATCAATTTTTAAAAGAGGTTTGAGATGTTGAATTTCTAAACATCTATTTGCAAATTCAGACAACCGCAATCGAAATTCTGGTAAATTTACCACTGGTAAAGAAAATCCTCCCGCAGCTTTATGTCCCCCAAATTTACCTAATAAATCCCGACAACTATCTAAAGCTGCAAATACATGAAATTCAGGAATTCCTCGCGCTGAACCGCGAATTATGCTGTGATTTTCATAAGTACCAATAAACACAGGAACACCATAACGTTCTAGTAAACGAGAAGCCACAATACCAATGACACCATGATGCCAATTATCTTTAATAATAACTAATACGCGGTCTTTTTGTAAAGAGTTTATATATAAATCCTCAACCATAGAAATGGCCTCTTTTTCAATTTCCTCACACATTTGCTGACGTTGAGTATTAATTTGTTCACACTGAATAGCCTTAGCTAGTGCTACACCAAAATCATCAGTTGTCAGTAAATCAATAACAATTTGTGGATCACCAATTCTACCTATAGCATTAATTCGCGGTCCTAATCGAAAACCAATATCTTCCGGTTTTAAAGATCTAGAACTTTGGTTTTTTTCTCCTTCACTAGCTTGCACTCCTGCAACTTGAATTAATGCTTGTATACCCGGTAAATTAGATTTTGGTAATAACTTTAAACCCCGTTTTACCCAGCGACGATTTACACCAGTTAAAGGGGCTAAATCAGCAATAGTTCCCAAAGTAAATAAAGCTAAAAGTGGTTGGACTAAACCTTTAATTTCCCCTAGTTGTTGTGCTAAACAAACTGCTAAAATATAAGCCACACCCACACCAGCCACACCCCGATAGGGAGAAGATTCAGCTATTAGTTTGGGGTTGAGAATTGCATTAGCTGGAGGTAATTTTTCTGGAATATCATGATGATCTGTGATAATAACTTTTAAACCTAATTCTCTGGCTTTGGTAATAGGTTCAACAGCAGAAATTCCATTATCTACAGTGAGAATTAGTTTTATTCCTTCATCATAAAATTCTTGGACAATACGGTTATTAATGCCATAACCATCGTGCATTCGACTAGGAATAGCATAATCAATATCAGCACCCAAAGCCCTAAGACTTCTTAATAGTAATGCAGTGCTGGTCATACCATCTGCATCATAGTCACCACAAATAGCTATTTTATCATTATTGGCGATCGCTATTTCTAATAATTCCACACTAGCAGCTAAATCTGGAAATTCTGTCAGGGGAGAAGGTAAAATCAGAGATTCCGGTTCTAAAAATATCTTTGCATCTTCTGGAGTTTCCATACCCCGATTAATTAATAATTGACCGATCATGGGGGAAACATTTGTTAAATTTGCCAGTTTTTCGGCTAATTCCGCATTTAATGCGGCAATTTGCCAGCGTTGATTAGGTAAGCGTTTGGTAGATTGATGATTAGTCATTAGTCATTTTGGTTGAGTAAACTAGACCTATATTCTTTTAGATTCTATCAAATTATGTCACCTTCATCACTGATTATTTATTTGATATTTATTTAATATTTATTTGATATTTTCATATTCATCTATATTTGTGTTTTTAAATACTATATCAATTATTTTTTCAGATATAAAATATATTTCTCAACAGTCTATAACAACAGACAAATATTTTTCATAATTGTGTATCTACCATTGCAAAAGTAACTCTCACAAGTATTGTTTGACCATTTTAGGTAGAGATAATGACTTACAATTCAGAAGAAATGCAGCAAATTCTCGAACTAGCTTTTAAACGTAAGCAACAAGGAGAATATACAAGACAGCAAATAATAGAAATAGCCTCAGAATTAGGTGTTTCTTCAGAATCTTTGCAAGCAGCAGAACAAGAATGGTTAAAAAATGAAGTACAAGTCAAAAAAGAGCAGATGTCTAATAGTCAACAACGGAAAGAATTTAAATCACACCTATTTGCTTTTATTGTCATTAATAGTTTTTTACTGCTATTAAATTTAGTAATTAGTCCCGGATATTTTTGGGCAATTTATCCCATGTTAGGATGGGGTTTAGGTCTATTACTCCATGGAATTAAGGTTTATACAAGTAATACCTAAAACATATCCCCAACTTCTCCAAAGTCGGGGATATTCAAGCTGATATTAATTTAGAGTTGTCTTAAAGGTTTATGGCGATTATAAATCGCTACTACACAAACAAAGTCCACCTGGGTGGACTAAGGAAAAATTAAGGATTTGAAACCTGCGTAGGCAGGTTTTGTCTGTGTAGATGTGATTTCTAATCGCC
>OMJF01000289.1 GCA_900299285.1 Anabaena sp. 54
ACTGCTAATAACTAACTAAATATGAATTCCGCACTCGGTTTTACCAGTTCCACGCCAACGTCCAGCGCGTTCGTCTTCACCTTCACCTACTTTGGTGGTAATAGGTTCGTCGCCAATACTAGGATAACCCTGGTCATGGAGAGGATTATAAATTACCTTATGTTCAGCTACATATTCCCAGCTTTGTGGACGGGTCCAAGTGGCTAGGGGGTTAATTTTCAATCTTCCCTTACCATCTAATTCTAATACAGGCATGGTAGCACGGGTCACGGCTTGATCACGACGACGACCTGTAATCCAAGCTACGGTATTCAGTTCATCTAAACCCCGTTGCAATGGTTCAATTTTGGTAATATGGTGGAATTTAGTAATATCTGTATCCCAAAGGGCTGCACCAAATTTAGCAGCAAAGGCTTGACGACTATCTACATCTGGTGTTTTATAGGTTTTTAAATCAAGGTTATAGATTTCTTTGGCTTTAGCAACTAATTCTAGGGTTTGGGGAAAGTGATAAAGGGTGTCGAGGAAAATTACAGGAACGGGATGTTGAAGCTCTGTATACAGTATATGTGTCAAGATGATATCATCAACGTTAAAGGCGCTAGTTTGTACCAGTCCCGTGGGGATATTCTTAATAGACCAGGCTAAAATTTCTGTAGGAGTTGCGGTTTCAAATTGCTGATTTAGTGCTACTAGATCAAAAGTGGTAGAGGTTGTCATGATATTTCTCTAAACAAAGATTTTTTACTTTTATTAAATTTAATATTACCTTAATCAAGTTACATATCCCCGCCGATGCTGGAGTACAGGGAAAAGAACTTATTACCAAGTCCCTCATTATGTAGTATTTTGATGGCAAGTCTGTTTAAGGATTCATACCATGCAACAGTTACTCAAAAAAATATTTAGTAACAAAAAATACTTTACTCGTCTTCTTTTACCTCTACTGGTAATGGTGATGGGGAATTGGCTGTTTATTTTACCTGCTTCTGCTACGGGTGTATACGAAATGCCAAGTTTAACAGCAGATACTTGGATTTTAGATCAAGGTGATGTGATTAGCCGATTTAATGAAGGTAATCTGACTAAGACTTTCAAGGATTTGGCTCAGAAAACTGGTCAGGAAGTGAGACTTGTAACAATTCACAGGCTTGACTACGGGGAAACCCCAGAAAGTTTTGCCAAAGGACTATTTACTAAATGGTTTCCCACAGCAGCAGCGCAAGCTAATCAAGTGTTATTACTAGTTGATACTGTTACTAATGGAACTGTTTTAATGAGTGGTGATAATATTAAGTCTTTATTGACTGATAGTATCGCCGAGAGTATTACTCAAGAAACATTAGGTACATTTTTGCGTAATGGCAATAAATATAACCAAGGTTTTTTGGATGTGAGCGATCGCCTGGTTGCGGTTCTATCTGGTTTACCAGATCCAGGTCCACCACAGAAAATAGAAACTGTAAAAGTAGAAGGAACATTCACTAAAGCGGAAGACACTGATAAAGGTAATGCTACTGTTTGGGTTGTAGGGCTTTTAATTGCGGCTACGGTGATTCCCATGGCCACATATTATATTTACCAAGTGTTTCAACCAGCAACTAAAGAATCTAAAGAATCAGGGGAATAGGGAACAAGTGATGAGGTAAATATTTACCCATCACTACTAATAATTAGTCTTGAATATACTCTTTACCGCATACTAAAGCTAATTCAGCGCGGACAAATTCTCTACCTAAATAAGCTGCATGATCTAAGAAAGTAACAGGACAATCTGAAGTTTCTTCAAAGAGTTTAATACAGAGTTCCTTAGCTGTGCGGCCACTAAATACAGTTGTGTGTGTTCTTTCCACCTTACCGCGTACAGGAATGACTTTACCTGTTTCTGGATCTACAGCTAAACCACGTTCATTAATAATATTAGTGAAGTGCTTGGCGTAAATTAATCGTTCATTTTTGTCTATGTAGATAATAAAATAGCCATGGGGGTCAAGATCAATATGACGCTGGGAAAGTTTATCATCAATTGCTGTCAAATCTTCAAGTAGTAAATCCTTCATGCTTTATCAAAAGTAAATTTATCGAGACAGTCTTTTTTAGATTACATCTTTATTGTAATTCTAGATCACTAAATCCCAGACTGCTCAAACAAGTCCGGGATTTAAAAGCGAACTATATTTTGCTATTTAAAAGGTAATTCTGCATTAATAGCGTCTATTTCTTGTTGTTCGATGTGATTGACTTCTCGAATCCAAGGGAGGATAATCTTTTCTAAACGGTGGTTGTAAAAGCGGTGGAGACTGTGATTAGCAGTAGCAGGAAAACCACGGCGTTTTTTATGTTTACCACCAGCGCCGGGATCAAAAGTTTGGATCTTGTGAGCGATCGCCCATGCAATTGGCGTATAATAACAAGCGTCAAAATGTAAGCAATCTATGTCTTGAAAACTCCCCCAATAACGTCCATAGAGTTGATTTTCTTTAAATAAACAAAAAGACATTCCCATGGGTTGACGCTGATCTTGATCTTCTTGGTGATAAGCAGCAAAAAATACAACGCGATGACGATAATTATGGTATAGCTGTTCAAAAAATTGCTTTGTCAGATATTTGCTACCCCACCAACCAAACTTATCGCAAGTATCAGTATAGAAATCATACATTAAGGAAAACATAGACGGGGGAATTTCGTCACCAGTCATAGCTTCAAGTTTTAAACCTGTTTGTTCTACAGCTTTGCGTTCCCGTTTAATATTGCGTCGTTGATTAGCATTAAATCCAGTTAAATAATCATCAAAAGTTTGAAAATCAGCATTTTTCCAAATATAACTATGATGTAACCAAGTTGTCAAACCCTGGTTTTCTAAAATTGGTCGCCATTGGGGATCAACATAGAGAAAATGACAGCTAGAAATGCTATTTTTAACACAGAAACTATCAATTTCATAGAGCATTAAAGCTGTAATTTCTTCCTCATCTTCTGCTGGCGAAATTAAAAACCGATAGCCTGCTGCGGGGGTAAAAGGTGTCATTCCCAGGAGTTTGGGATAATATTCTATTCCTAAACGAAATGCTAATTCAGCCCATTGGTGATCAAAGACAAATTCCCCTTGGCTATGTCCTTTTAAATATAAAGGAGCAGCAGCAATTAAAGTTCCATTTCGCCATAAAATCAAGTGATTTGGTAACCAACCAGCATGGGCTGTAGCGCTATGGGATACTTCCAAATTGTGTAACCAATCCCATTCTAAAAAAGGGGTTTTTAAGGGTATTGCTAAAGCATCCCAAGCCGATTTAGGAACATCAGAGATTGTGTGAGTCCAAGTAACAGAATAGTTAGGTTTATGTGCTTTTATCATTGTGTAATTATGCAACGATTTGGGATTTTAGATTTACCTTTGACTCATGAATTACCCCATAGTGTAAAAATACTTCTTGCTCAACTGTAGATACTTCTAATAATTGTAACCCAGGAGCAAGAGCAGATAAAAATCCTTTTCTTCCTACGGGTGAAGGAGCGGTATTACCACCTAAAATTAGTGGACAAATAGTTAGCCATATTTCATCAATTAAATCCAATTCCAGAAAAGATGCTACTAATTGTCCTCCTCCTAAAATAGCTAGACGGCTAATTTCTACACTTGCTAAGTATTTTACAACAGCGAGAATGTCAATTTCTCCTTGAGGAGTTTCAAATACTAAAATTTGTTCAAATGCTGAACTTTTT
Source organism: Anabaena sp. 54 (assembly GCA_900299285.1). GTDB lineage: Bacteria > Cyanobacteriota > Cyanobacteriia > Cyanobacteriales > Nostocaceae > Dolichospermum. The sequence goes on from OMJF01000289.1 coordinate 3,727, forward strand.
TCCCAAATACAAGCCCCTCCAGAAGTTGTCAGTAACCAACGTCTCACCGGTTGTTGAAAAAATTTAATATCCGGATTTAGATTAGCTGAAGGGGAAATCACTATATGAACAGGTTGGGGGTGATTATTTACTTTTATTCTTTGTTGCAAGAGTATTGACTCTGATATTATCATTGTCGTACCGTAAGCACGAAGGGTATTAGCACCGAATAAAACGGCATCAGCAGCAGCAATTTGTTTCTCCAGGTGTAGTTTATCATTTAATGAGCCAAATCGAGCGGGAGAGTGGTTAAAATCTGCTATTTTACCATCAGCACTCATGGCTAAAATTACTGTGGTATGAGGGCGATTTTCTATCATTGAGTTACTTTGATATTTTTTAACTGCTGCGTAGATTTTCTCATAGTTTATAGCTATAAGACAATATTTTTAATTTTCAATTATTACCTATTTTCTATCTATTAAAGAAAGATTGTGATTAAGCTGATAAAATCTGCTGTTTACTTTATACAATGTCTCCTTTCGTGAGTGTAATTACATATCTTTTGATGGTGGTTTAAAGATGGGAAGAGAGACAACAGATGGTTAGATCTAGTGAATCGTCATTTCGACAAATTTTAGTAACAAGAATACTGCTGGTATTTGTCCCGGTTTTATTAATCGGTGAATTAGTCGCCCTCAATAAAGCCCGTTCCAGCCTGTTTAATACAGCTAGACAAAATTTAACAGAAAGTGCGGTTAACAAAGGGGAAAAAATTAGTGGTGATCTTGCTGCTTTACGTTCCAATTTAATTACCGCCAGTCAAACGAAAATAATTCATTCTGGATCATCTGTAGAAATTGAACAATTTCTTAAACAACTCAAAAACCAACTACCAACCCAAATTGATTGTTTACAACTCACCCAT
>OMJF01000290.1 GCA_900299285.1 Anabaena sp. 54
GATGAAAACAGAAAATTACTCACCAATTACCCATTACCAATTACCCATTACCAATTACCCATTACCAGCCTCAACTAGATAACTAGCAACTTGAGTTAAATACAGAATTGCTCTGGAATTTTCCAAATAATTAACCGCAATGACTTTTCTATCAACGAAATCTATGGTTTTTAGAGTAAATGCGGTTTATTTGCTATTAAATGCCAATAATTCGTTTCAAAATTGATAACTTACCTTTATAGGGTGCGTATCGCCAATTTATATCCCAAGGTAGGAAGTTTTTTAAAACGCTTTTGTAATGTGAAAAAGTATCAAAACCAGCTTTACCGTGATAGCTACCCATACCGCTATCACCCACACCACCAAACGGTAAAGACGAAACAGCAACCTGCATTATTGTGTCCTGAATACATACTCCTCCAGATGAGGTTTCCTGTAAAATGCGTTTTTGCAGGTCTTTATTTTGGGAAAATAAATATAAAGCTAGGGGTTTTGGTCGAGAGTTAATTAAGCTTATGGCTTCGTTAATATCCGTATATTCAATAATGGGCAAAATTGGACCAAAAATCTCTTCTTGCATTATCTGATCTTCTAAAGAAACATTTTCTATTAAGGTGGGAGCAATATAAAGTTCTTCTGGTTTAATTTCTCCACCAATAATAATTTTACCGGACTGGAGTAAGTTAGCTAATCTATCAAAATGTTTTTGATGAATAATTCTGGCATAATCAGGACTAATAGCCGGATTTTCCCCATAAAATTCCTTGAGACATTTTTGCAAAGCAATTACTAAATCTGGTTTGATTTTTCTATCTACCAACAGATAATCTGGAGCAATACAAGTTTGTCCAGCGTTAATAAATTTTCCCCAAGCAATGCGTTTAGCCGTATGTTCTAAATTAATGTCATGATCAATAATACAAGGACTTTTTCCCCCTAATTCCAAAGTAACTGGAGTGAGATGTTTTGCAGCAGCCTCCATGACAATTTTACCAATGGCTGTACCACCTGTAAAAAAGATGTGATCAAATTTTTGAGCTAGTAACTGTTGACTGGTTTCTACTGCTCCTTGAATGACAGTAATATATTCAGGAGGAAAGTATTTTTCAATCAATTCGCTGATTAAATCAGAAGTATGGGTTGCGAGTTCTGAAGGTTTAATTATCGTACAATTTCCCGCAGCGATCGCACCAACTAAAGGTGATATGATTAATTGAAAGGGATAATTCCAAGGACCAATTATTAATACTACTCCCAATGGCTCTGGATATATCTTAGCTGCATAGGGGAATAAGTCTAAAGAAACCGCTGCTTTTTGCGGTTTTGTCCAATTATTGATATGCTTGAGAGCATAATCAATTTCTTTATTAACACCGATTTCTGTAGCATAACTTTCAAATTCTGGTTTATATAAATCGGTCTTTAATGCTTGGATAATTCCTTCTTTATTCTCAATTACTAATTGTTTGAGTATTTTTAATTGAGAAATCCGAAAAGCTACATCTTTAGTTTTACCTGTTTGGAAAAACTGCCTTTGTTTGCTGATAATATCGACAGGTTTGGATAATTCGGTAGTAATCATTTTCTGGTGATAATTAGGTTGTCAGATTTATAAATTCTCCCCAGGTAGAATTGCTGAATTTGAGCAATTTAATTCCTAGAAATTACGCCTTTAAAGAGTGTTTTCTAAATAGATAAATCATTGATATGATTCCCTATTTCTTCGGGAGATTTTTCAGTCATAAATTAAAACAAAAAGTATCTTTGAGACATTGGTAAAACTGTCGCCGGTTCACAGCTTAATAATTCTCCATTTGCGCGAACTTCGTAGGTTTCTGGGTCTACTTCCATAACAGGTAAAGCATCATTTAATTTCATGTCTTGTTTAGTAATTTGACGAGTTCCACAAACAGCAATTGCTAATTTTTTCAAGCCTAATTGTTGGGGAATTTCTCTTTCTAAACTTGCTTGAGAAACAAAAGTTAATGATGTCGCATTTTTCGCACCAGCAAAATTGCCAAACATGGGACGCATATAAACAGGCTGTGGTGTAGGAATACTAGCATTAGCATCGCCCATTTGTGACCAAGCAATCATACCACCTTTGATGACAATTTCCGGTTTCACACCAAAAAAAGCAGGTTTCCACAAACATAAATCCGCTACTTTTCCCGCTTCTACAGACCCCACATATTCAGAAATTCCATGGGTAATCGCTGGATTGATAGTGTATTTTGCTACATATCTTTTAGCTCGAAAATTGTCTGCATTGCCATCATTACCAAGGCTTCCCCGTTGTAATTTCATTTTATGGGCAGTTTGCCAAGTTCTAATTATTACCTCACCAACACGCCCCATCGCTTGAGAATCGGAAGCAATCATACTAAACGCGCCTAAATCATGTAATATATCTTCAGCAGCTATGGTTTCTCGACGTATGCGCGATTCAGCAAAGGCTACATCTTCAGGAATGTTAGGATCTAAATGGTGACAGACCATTAACATATCTAAATGTTCATCTAGGGTATTTAATGTATATGGTCTTGTGGGATTGGTAGAAGAGGGTAAAACGTTACTTTGTCCACACACTTTAATAATGTCTGGTGCGTGTCCTCCTCCCGCCCCTTCGGTATGATATGTATGAATAGCGCGATGTTTAAAAGCCGCAATTGTATCTTCCACAAACCCAGCTTCGTTGAGAGTATCTGTATGGATTGCTACTTGCACATCATATTCATCAGCCACAGTTAAACAAGTATCAATTGTGGCGGGAGTTGTTCCCCAGTCTTCATGGAGTTTTAAACCTATAACACCAGCTTCCACTTGTTCTATCAGTCCTTGGGGTTGACTAGTATTACCTTTTCCTAAAAATCCCAAATTGACAGGAAAAGCGTCCGCCGCTTGCAACATTCGATAAATATTCCAGGGTCCTGGAGTACAAGTTGTGGCATTTGTTCCCGTAGCTGGTCCTGTACCACCACCGATCATAGTTGTGATACCTGATGCAATGGCTACATCAATTTGTTGAGGACAAATAAAATGGATATGGGTATCAATTCCTCCCGCAGTGAGAATCATTCCTTCACCAGCTAAAGCCTCCGTTCCCGGTCCAATGATAATATCTATATTATCTTGAATATAGGGATTTCCGGCTTTACCAATTTTGTAAATTTTACCATTTTTAATGCCAATATCTGCTTTGACAATACCCCACCAATCGAGAATCAAAGCATTAGTAATTACCAAGTCTACAGCACCATCATTATTAGAAATTGGGGATTGTCCCATGCCATCTCTAATTACTTTTCCACCACCGAATTTTACTTCATCACCGTAGGTTGTGAAGTCTCTTTCTACTTCTATAAATAGTTCGGTGTCTGCTAGTCTAATTCTGTCTCCTACTGTTGGTCCGTAGGTTTCGGCGTAGGCTTGGCGGTTCATTTTGTATGACATATTTTTATCCTTTTTTGATCACGTTTCAGGTGCCGAGAGAATTTACAGGTTTCCGTTAATTTTGTTATTGAAGCCATAGATTTGACGGCTACCAACTAAAGGAATTAATGTGATTTCCTTTTCATCTCCTGGTTCAAATCTGATTGCTGTTCCTGCGGGAATATCTAATCTCATTCCTCTTGCTTTTTCTCTATCGAAATGTAGAAAACTATTAACTTCGTAAAAGTGAAAGTGTGATCCTATTTGAATTGGTCTGTCTCCTGTATTTGCTACTATTATTTTAGTGGTAGGACGACCTGCGTTGAGTTCGATTTCTCCTGGTGGGGTGATGATTTGTCCGGGGATCATAAGTTGATTTCTCCTAAGTTATAAATTTTCTAAGAACTGGATAAATGGTTTAAATGCTTGTGGACATAGTTCAGCTATATCTTGATATCTTGCATTTGCTAATATGATTGGTGCATCTACAGATTCTTTATAGTTTTTACCATATTTTTTGAATATTTCCTCTACTATCCTTTTAGGAGGAAGATCATGATTTTGGTCTTCCACTGGTATTGTCCATGTTTGTGGTAGTGTATTCATACCAATTCTACTAGATAACTGGGTTTCTGCGGCTAAAATTAACGATTCTAAATCATGTTTAAAACAGAATACTTTAAATCTTTGTTGTAAACGATGATCATTAATTCGTTTACTTTGTAATGCTTCCTGAAATTTATTGAAAATTCCCTGTTCTAATTCTAAGAATGTTTCATGGGGAAATCCTTTATTTTTAGGATATAGATCAGGTATGACTACTACAATAGAATTGGGAATATTATTAATAATATTTACTGCTTTAATAGGAATTTTAGTCAGTAAATCTTTTTTAGCATCACCTCCTCGATCATTATTTTTCCCTTTGGTGGGAATACATTCAATTTTGATACCTTGTTGTAATTTTACCTCAATTAATGGTCTTAATAATGCTTCCATTGCCAATTTATCAGATGGACTCTCTACATAAATTTCTACTTTTTCAACTTTCATGGAAGTCTCTCTAATTCATCACTACGGTGTAATTGTTCTATTTCATCTGCACCAAAATCATCAAGCATATCAATTAAAACTTGAGACTCTCCAGGTTTAATAAATTTTGCTTCTCCATTTTCTTTTCTGATGACAGCAATTTGAGAAATATCAAACTGTGTGAGGAAATAAGATGAATGAGTTGCTAATAAAATTTGTGTGCGTTCAGATGCTTTTTCAAATAAACCTGCAAGTACCGGAAGTGTGCGCGGATGTACACCTTGATCTGGTTCATCAATGCAAATTAAAGATGGAGGATTTGGTTGTACACACAAACAAATCCAACAAATTAACCGCAAAATTCCATCAGATAAATCAGCTAAACTTAATTCTTGATCAATTCCTGATTCTTGCCAAAAAGCAATTACTTCTCCTGGTCCTCCTCTTGCTTTTACTATTAAACCTTTAAACCCAGGAATGACAGAAGATAAATGTTGTTGTAGTTCATCAAATGCTGTTCTATGTTCAGTCATTAAATAAAAAAGCACTGCACTTAAATTACCTGCGTCTTCATGTAAAATAGGTTCTTGTTCAATGGGTACTGATTTCCTAATTTTCTGATTTGCTATGTTAAATGAACTATAAAATTTCCATTCTCGAATATACTCCCGTAGGTTATATACGGTTTCTAATGATGGATTTGTCATTGCACTTAAAGCAAGTTGATTAGGTCGTTTTAAGGCGATTTCTTGTTGAGTAAATTTTTCAGGATCAGGATTTGTAACTACTCCTTTATTACCTCGAATATCCATATATATATCTGGATGATCTTGACATGATTCTACTCTTTCATAGGAAATTTGAGTTTTTCCCACTGGACCCATAAGTTCTCCTAGATATCTAATACCAATTGAATGATCTGTATCAATTTCTAAATCCCATGCAAATTTAGATGATCCAGAAGTATGAAAAATCTGCTGACCAATAGCGCCAGAAATTATTTCCGGTGGGATATCATAATAAAGACTATCTCTTAAAAATTTGAGAAATTCAAAAAAACTTGATTTTCCTGCACCATTAGCACCAACAATAATTTCTAGTGGTTGTAATGGTGCTATAAACTCTCTAAAAGGCCGATATCCTTGAATCTTGATTGATTTTAGTTTCATGTTTTCATTGTGGTTAACGAATGGGGTTATGTACAGTTACTAATTTTGTACCATCAGGAAATGTTGCTTCTACTTGGACATCATGAATCATTTCTGGTATTCCTTGCATCACATCATCTCGCGTTAATAATGTTGTTCCATAACTCATTAATTCGGCTACGGTTTGTCCATCTCTTGCACCTTCTAAAATTGCAGCAGAAATAAAAGCCACTGCTTCGGGATAATTCAATTTTAGTCCTCTATTTTTGCGCCTTTCTGCTACTAATGCGGCGGTAAATATTAATAATTTATCTTTTTCTTGGGGTGTCAGATTCATGTTTTTGATCCTTTAAGTTTGGCAACCTATTGGTATATGATTACTATGAATTATATCATGATTTAAAAATTTTTCAAATATTTGTCAACGATTATTTTATAGAATTAAAACTGCGCTTGGGAACTAGTTTCCTTAACTAAATGCAGACAATCTTCCAGATCATCACCTTATTGTACAGCGATCGCTCTCTCTAAAATGACAACACAAGCGATCGCTCTCCGATAATTTACAGACTTTTTCTTTCAGTTCTTGTCGAGACTATAGAGATTATTTTATTACGATTTAGGTTTAATCTCAAATTCAAGTTTTGAACGATAGAAAGAAACATCAAATTCCAGAAAAAAATTAGTTTGTCCCAAAATTAATGGTGCATTTGGTTTACTTACCCATGCAAAAGCTAAATTAACAGAGGGAAATTGACCTATTTCAGCAGTAGCAAAAAATGGCATAGCTGCTTGACTGAGATTACCTGCTAATTGGATAATTGCCTTTCTACTATCCCAGATTCCACCTAACTGAAGCCCTATTTCATAAGGTAAAACGTTGATAGTAGCACCACTATCTACTAAACCCAAAACTTCTATTATTTGATCACCTTTACGTAAGATTAAGGGAAGTCTGGGTAAACTATCAAATTCATTTTGACTGGGATCTGTTGTTGAATATTTAAACCGCATAAACTTTAATCATTATCAATAGATTGCTTTAGTTGTTCCATGAGGATATTTCCAGTACCGAAGCTATGATCAGGAGTTGCTAGGTAATATGTTTTGAATGGTTCTAAGGGAGAAATATCTTCTGTAGAGTCTAACTCTTCTGCAAGGATGCGAATTAATTTAAGTTTTTCTGATGCTGAAAGTTGTTGAATTGACGGGAGTAACTCGGTTAGTGTCATATTTGGCTTTTGGTGAGAGTTATCTTATTGTATTGTAGCTGGTTGATCAAACAACGATACCTTCAGTTTAGTGTGATTGGCGATCGCACTTACCAAAATCACACTATAAGCGATCATAAAGTAAATTTACAAAATCAACCGTGATTCAGAAATTATATTACAATAATGCTACCTAAAAAAAAGACAAGCAATCCTAACCACAAAAAATCATGAATAAAAATTTATCCACTGAACTAAACGCTCTATTAAAACAGTATAAAGACACGGTTGCAGTTTTGAGACAAGAATTGTCTGAACGAGAACTAGAAGAAATTGGAAGCACAATAAATCGCATGGAAGCATTGAAAGTAGTCGTATCAGTTTTTGGAGAAACAAATTCTGGAAAATCCGCACTACTAAACTCATTATTAGGGTTCAATAATGATAACGATACTAATACTCTTCCTTTTTCTGTTGATGCTCAAATTAATAAATGGGACGATGAAATTGAGAAGAATAACCGTAAAATTTGGAAAGAAGTTAGTGGACTAGAAATAGTTCTACAGGATACTCCAGGAATTGCAGGTGATGATTCTAGTCATCTTACAAAAGCGAAAAAAATGGCAACAAGTTCTGATATTGTTCTCTATGTTTTTTCAGAAGCAATTAAAGGTGATCAAGTAAGAGTAATGAACGAACTATTATCTACCCAAAAACCTGTGATTTTCGTTCTTAACAAAATAGATAAACATAGACCTAACGAAATTGAGGCTACGAAAAAGGATCTGATTACAAAAGCACCAAATTTGAAGAATGAAATGATTGTACTTACGGCTGGTCATCCTGTCAGAGAAGAGCCTATTATTGATGATCTTGTTGAAACCATTACTTCAATTGTGGAATATAATCAATCAGAATTAATAGGAGGAACAATTGAAAATTTTATGAATCAAGCTCTAAAATTGGCAGCAGAAAGAAAAATAGAAAAAATTGACAAAGAAAGGCGAAGAATTGAAAATCAAAATGCAGCAAAAGCACTTGTATTAAAAACAGCTAACGATACAGCTAACGGTATTATTATCCAGTATGCTGCTGCTGCTTCTTTATTAGCGGCTGCAATTCCTTTGCGTTTGGATTTTATTACAACTACACTAATTAGTGGTGGAATGTCCGTTCATATCTTTAGTGTATTTTCTGTCGCAGGTATTATTGTATCTACAACAATGGGTAATCAGCCTGATACTAAGTTAATAATAAAGCAGTTGGGAGAAGCAGCCATACAGATGCTATTTGCCAATGCAGCAGCTTTCCCTGCATATATAGCTATTAGTATTGGACTGAAATCTAATCCCTTTAGCTACTGGGTTGGCTCGTTACTTGATTCTGCATTTACATTCTTTATTGTTTCTGTAGTTGGTTATAGTTTTAGTTTCTATTGTGCCAATAACTTGTCTTGGGGAGAGAAGCAAAATGCAACTCAAGTGCTTAAAGAGTTTATCAGGAAATATATTGATGAGCTATTTATTAACAAAATACCAGAGAAATATCGAGAGCAAGTTCGGAGACTTATTAATCCTGATTTGCTGTGATTAAATTATTTATTTTTTCTCGTTATCAAACAAAACTTAGCAGTTTGGGAAATCTTCTCAAACTGCCAAACAATATAATATAATACCCTAAACTTCCCGATTCTGCAATCTTTCTAACAACTCCTCACGGGATAAACTACCCAAGGACAAAAGTAACTGAGTACGTTCAGCAATAGGAAATTTAGCAATCTTGTCCACCCCACCAGATAACTCAGCATCTAAACTACCAAACCGCCCTTCCAACAAAGAAGTTATTAACAAAAGTTGTCCTTCTTCTCTTCCTTCCTGTCTTCCTTCTTGTCTTCCTTCTTGCTTTCCTTCTTGCTTCCAGTCTTCTATTTGTTGTAAATAAGCTGGTGATAAGTTCATAATCACTTCCTCCTCTTCTCTACTTAAATTATCTCTCAATTCTAAATTTTTACGCCAGTCGGCTAAAATTTCTAACAAATTTTCCCTAAAAGGGTTGTTTTCTGGTAAAGTCGTTAACTCCTCTACTGCTCTTTTTTGTGTTCCTCCTTTCCCTAAAACTCTTAACCATAAGGTATCCTCATTTTCTGGTAGTTGATGAATGACAACTATTGCTGCTTTCAAAATATCGTGCAGAAAATAAACACCTTTAACCCAATCTTCTCCTATCTCATGTCCACCTAATCCGTTAATCATGCGAGGTGAGAAAGTTGGTGTTAAAATCCATAATATCGGAAATTCTGATTCAGCAATATTTTTGTTTTCTCGTTTTGCTTTTCTAACAAGATCGCCATGAATAGCATATAATTTGAGTAAACAACTGCGAATTTCTATTTCTGATGGGGCGTTACGAAAAATCTCAATTAAACATTGAGTTTTGGCGATTTTCCCTAATAAACCTAAAGGTAAATTTTCCTGATTGGGTATAGGAAAGGGTTCAAACCAAACATCAATTTCTTGAACTTCGCTTTTTACCTTTTCGCTTTTTTTGATTGTTCCTACAGGTGTTAATAATTCCTCTAGGTATTCTTTAGCAAACTGATCGTGAGTTTGTCGAGTCATTTGATTGATATTAAAAAGATTATATAATAATCATCATATCATCAAAATTGCAGTTTATCTTTTTCTTGGCTTGTAAAATTCATGTTTTTGATCCTTTAAATTTGCCAAACTCTTGGTATATGATTACTAGGAATTATATCATGATTTAAACATTTTGTTCTTAACATTTGCCAAATATTTATAAACCATTTTCTCGCAGATGATGTGGAATGTCCACGATATCTACACAAAAGTCCATGTTCTAATTTTGTAACTCCAGAAAATAGAGGTTCAGTTATTAATAAACGTGCTTGTTTTATGATTTCTGATTCTATGGGAAAACCAAGAAATACTAAAGTAGCAATTACAGGTTTTCCTCCTAAACCATGAGGACTGTAAAACACTTCTTCATTACCAGGTACAATTTGTCTATCAATCCATAATGGCATATTATTTTGCCATATTTCTGTATGCGATCGCATCTCTCCAGCTAAAAACTTTTCTCCCCTAGCACTTCTACCAAATCTGATAATTTCCCAACCTAAATAACTCGCTCCTGGAGCTAATTCTACCCGCAAATCTTGGCGATAAATTGCTCCATTAAATAAAATTGTTTCTTGGGGTAAATATTCTAAATTAGCATGATCATCAACTTCAATATTGACAGTCTGTTTCGCCAATAAGCCATGACTACGATATATTTTACTAGCTGCTGCGGTGGTAATTAAGGCTTGAGAATGGGGTTGGAGGTGAATATCAGATGTCAGGCGATCGCCCCCTACAATGCCCCCAGCCGTGTGTAAAATTACTGTATGACAAATTTCTTGTCCTTCCGGGTAAAAGGGTCGTTGTACCTTAAAAGGTGCTTGATGGTGATTGTAAATTAATTGAGTGGAATTTTGGCAACTAGCATAAACTAAATTAAGTTTTCCATGCCAACTTTTATCTATTGTACTGTTAGTAATCATTGATAAATGAAATAGATTTTATCTGATTTTAATTTTTATGTTAATACCTAATCAAGTTTCTATTTTAACTAGATCATTTTTTTTAAACTATCTGCACAGCCACTAGCTTGACGTTTTGCGTATATCTATTTATAGATTTATACGTAAATATAATCTCATATTCAAGTTTAAATACGTAAATACTTTCACAATCATTGCCTAAGTGCTATGATTTTGGGCATTGCTGAATTGAGGTATGAAAATCAAATATTTTAGTTCTTAAACTCTTACTCTGTGCGTCCTGTGCGCCTCTGCGTGAGAAAAAATCATACCTTCATTCACCAAGGCCTGATTTTGCTTTCACAGTCCATAACCAAAATATGAAAAATTAACCTGTTGCCTTCACACTATTTCAGGTCAAAATATAATAGAATTTCCATAAATACAGCATCTACCAAAAAAATATGACAGCTAAAGTAATTAGTGTTTGTAATCTCAAGGGTGGAGTTGGTAAAACTACCATCGTTATGGCCTTGTCAGAGTATTTAGCAGGGGATACAATGTATGGTCAGCGGGTTCTTGCTATTGATTTAGACCCTCAATGTAACTTAACTACTGCTTTAATGTCTGAACAAGTCTGGGAATGGCAATATAATTATCGAGGACTGACATTACCCTTTTTATTTAAAAATGCTGACCATTTTTTAGCCCACGGTAATTATCAAAAATTTATAGTCAAAGAAGAAGTTTCTAATGTCAGAAATAAAAACTCTTTTAACTGTCTACATCTAATTCCTAGTAGTTCTAAATTATTTGAACTTCAAGAAGATTTTCCAGAAACTTCTGTGGCAATTTTACGTCAACTTATTAATCCATTGCTAACAGAATATGACTACATTTTAATAGATTGTCCACCCAGTATTAATAATATTATCAAAAGTGCCTTTTATGCCAGTGATTATTGTATTATCCCCTGTGTTCCCAGTCGAATGTCAATTCACGGTTTAGAACTATTACTAAAACAAATTGAGAAGTTTAATCAAGATTATCAACATGACCTCAACCCTATAGGAACTGTAATTTCTCGTTACAATGGTACTGTTTCTCAAACACAGAATTTGAATTTTATTATTGTCAATCCTTTTTTTCCACCAACTTTCTCCAATAAAATCCCAGAAAGAGCGAAAATTGCGGAAAGTTTAGATTTCAGTATGCAGCTAACATATAAACAAAAATATGGTGATATTCATGATGTCATGGTAAAACTAACTCAGGAATTTATCCAAAGGCTAAATCACAGTTCTTTTAATCTGTTACCAATGGCAAGTTTAGTATAAATAGCAGGTTTTAACCCTACATCTTATCTTGTTTTCTCTTGTTTGTCAGGTTTTGAATATTTTGAATATGTTGGACTCTTGCTAATTTTACATCACTCCAGAAAAATATTTAGAATTGCCAGAAAACACAACTATAAATTCTGGACTTTAGACTTTAGATAAATCATCCAAAATCTAAAATCTAAAATCTAAAATTAAGGAACAAAAACCCAAATTTATAAAAATGTAAAATTTTACCTCCAGTGTAATTTTTTTAATCTATAAATCCTGGACTTTAGACTTTAGATAAATCATCCAAAATCCAAAATCCAAAATCTAAAATTGTTTAGGCCATTTGATTTTCAATCGCCCAACGCGCTAATTCAGTGCGGTTGTGAAGATTGGTTTTACCCAACATATTGGAAACATGGCTTTCAACAGTACGCTGACTGACATTTAATTCTTCAGCGATTTCACGGTTAGCTAAACCCCTAGCTACAAACTGTACAACCTTTAGTTCCGTTGGAGTTAGCTGAACATCAAAAGGAACTTGGATGCGAGAAACATTGTCAATTCCTTTCGTTTGGTGTTCTTTCCAACGAACAGTTTGCTTGAGGGCAGATTCTACTTGTGCTACGAGTTCTTCAGGTTCAAAAGGCTTGACCATATATACGTCCCCACCTTTATTTAAACTCTTAACTCTATCTGTGCTTTGTCCTTTAGCTGAGAGGAAGAGAACAGGAATCCAGCCAGTACGTTCGCTTTGTCGGACTTGTTCAACAAAAGTGTATCCGTCCATTTCCGGCATCGCCACGTCGCAGATAATCATGTCTGGAACGTCATGTTCTAGAACATCCAGGGCTTCTCTTCCATTTTCCGCCGTTCCGATTTCATAGCCTCGGAACTCTAAGTAATCCTTCACCAGCAAGATGAGGTTGGGGTCATCATCAATCAGTAGAAGTCGTTTGTGTTCTTTCATGCTGGTTTCTTTCATAACAGTGGCACTTGTCGCGCTTCGATCCATTAATGTGTTGATATAGTTATCCTGTATGCTGGATGACTTGATTGTGTTGTTTTTTCCCCACTGAACTTACCTGGATCACCCCTAAGTCTTAAAAGTGGTAGTCACTTTCAACATTCTAGTAGGTGGATGGCAAAAGTCTAGTAAGGATACGTATAGCAGTAGTCTTCATAATGCGCTATTATATGTCCATTTGAAAGGTGGAGGCTAAAAACCCTGATTAAATCATTGTCCTTGTGAATCACAAGTCGGTATTTTTTTCAAGATTACCCTAGCTCAAAACTCACCCGCGCTTTCATTGGTCTACTGCTGCTTTACTATATCCTTGGGTGATGAAGCCCCTATTGAGAGGTTCAACATTAACCGGGGGGTTTTTAAAGTATGGGTTAAAAATACAGATTTTTTCACCATACTAATTGCCAATTCACTGGTCTTAGATGACCTGATCTCATGACTTCTGGGCTTAACTGGCCATAGCAGACCGCATCTAGGTAATATACCATTATCGTTCTAGAACAACAAACACGCAAGTTTTTGGCTTGAGTTGTGAAGATTCTTGATTGAGGCTGTCTGATAACTGATGGGGTTATCGCTCCCCCAATCCTGGTTAACAACATTCCCAAGTTCTAGACTAGCGGATTTGTAACAGAATTGAGCATTTATCTGTTTCTGGTTACACAAAGTCTAGGGTTTTTGTGTGAATGGGTCGGGTAATTGGCAATTATTCCGATCCAAAAAAGCTAACTAATGCTTACAAAAGTCGCCCTTTTTTCCTGTTTCACCCTAGCAGTGTCGGCACTATCTAGTCCACAGGCTAACACGGTTAATCTAACCGCTTCTTTTTTTAAATTTATTGCAGCGTTTACATCTCTATCACTCTCAAAACCGCATTTATTACATTTAAACACTCTTTGAAATAATGGCAGTGATGTTTTCTTCTCTCCACAATTTGAGCAGGTTTTACTACTAGGATAAAATCTATCCACAATAATTAACTTACTACCATACAATTGTGTTTTGTATTCTAGCTGTCTTCTAAGTTCATAAAATCCCATATCACCAATAGTTTTTGTAGTTTTTGATAATTTACCATTTGCTAACATCCCTGATACATTCAAATTTTCTATCCCTATAATCGCGTGGTTTTTGCTAATATAAGTCGTGATTTTATGTAATGTATCTTTTCTGATGTTGCCTATTTTTTGGTGTAATCTCGCTATTTTGATTTGGGATTTTTTATAATTATTTGAACCTAGTTTTTTATGACGGTTCAAATATTGCATTCTTGCGATTTTTTTCTCATACTTTTTATAGCTTTTTACTCCATTGAATATTTCTCCTGTTGATAATGTGGCTAGATGATTTATTCCTAAATCAATTCCTACAAACTCTTGATTTTTCTCTGTTGGCTTTGGGTTAACCTCCAATTTCCAAGAAATAAACCATTGATTGGCTTGTTTACTAATAGTAACAGATTTAGGCTGATATAGTTGATATTCCGTAGGCAGAATTTCATAAGTTTTTAACCAACCAATCAGGGGAACTTTGATTTTTCTGTAGTTAATCTTTATGATTCCATCTAATGTAAAGGAGTCGTGTTTTCCTTTTTTCTTAAACTTAGGAAATCCTTTACTTTTTTGGAAAAAAGATTTAAAAGCATCTGAAAGATATCTTAATGCGTATTGAGGAGCGCATTTAGAAACTTGATCATACCAAGGATGAGTAGATTTAATAGATGCTACTAACCATTGATGTAAATCTATAGCTGTAGGAAATTTGATTTTGTCTTTAGTATTAATTTTATTATGTATTAATACTTGTTGACAAAGTGCTAAACCTTGATTCCAAGCGTGTCTAGCTACTCCTGCGTGTTGTGCCAGTAGTAGTCGTTGTTGCTTGTTAATTTTGAGTTGGGTCTTGAATCCTAGTAGCATATAGATAGATATTATACTATATTCTATGACTCAGATTTCCGGGGTAAAAGAAAAATCTGAGATTGAATGTGGTTATTTGTTAGCTTTTCGCTAACTAGCTAGTAGTTTTGGGGGTGAGATGGCTGTTTGTGGACACTGTGCTGTTACTTTGAAAAGTAGATCCCTGATTACAGTTCTATAACAATTTCCCAAGTTTGCAAATAAATTTGTCCATATCAAAATATTCATTACTTACGCAACAAACCCTGACAACTAAAATAATTGGATATTTGCACCTAAGTACCGCCACCCTAGCCTGAGTTCGGAAACCCGTACATGAGCCAGCATTGCTATTATGTCCCATCTTTCGCTAAATTAGCACTCATGAATCGAGAGTGCTAAGAAAGCAAGAAATTTCGTATGGCAGCTGTATCTCTAAGCGTTTCCACCGTTAAACCTCTGGGCGATCGCGTTTTCATCAAAGTGAGCGCCCCCCAAGAAAAAACCGCAGGCGGTTTGTATTTGCCCGATAATGCCCAGGAAAAACCCCAAGTAGGCGAAATCGCCGCTGTTGGACCTGGCAAGCGTAATGACGACGGTAGCCGTCAACCAATGGACATAAACGTTGGCGATAAGGTGTTGTACTCCAAGTACGCGGGCACTGACATCAAAGTGGGTACTGAAGAATATGTACTCCTTTCTGAAAAAGACATTCTAGCAGTCGTTAGCTAGTTAGGGATGGGTGATAGGTTAAGAGTTTTCCCTATTATCTCTTCACCATTCACCAATTTCAAGACAAATTCAATTTACTATCGGGATTTAGACTTATTATGGCAAAGCGCATTATTTACAACGAAAACGCCCGTCGCGCTCTAGAGCGTGGTATTGATATTTTGTCCGAGGCTGTAGCTGTTACCCTCGGTCCTAAGGGTCGTAATGTGGTTCTAGAAAAGAAATTCGGCGCACCACAAATCGTTAATGATGGTGTCACTATCGCTAAGGAAATTGAATTAGAAGACCACATCGAAAATACTGGTGTAGCTCTAATTCGTCAAGCTGCTTCTAAAACTAACGACGCTGCTGGTGATGGTACAACCACAGCTACCGTTTTGGCTCACGCTATTGTCAAAGAAGGCTTGCGGAACGTTGCGGCTGGTGCTAATGCAATTTTACTCAAGCGCGGTATTGATAAAGCATCGGCGTTTTTAGTCGAAAAAATTGCCCAACACTCCCGCCCTGTAGAAGATTCTAAGGCGATCGCTCAAGTTGCAGCAATTTCTGCTGGTAATGACGAAGAAGTCGGTAGCATGATTGCTCAAGCTATGGACAAGGTGGGTAAAGAAGGCGTAATTTCCCTCGAAGAAGGGAAGTCTATGACCACCGAATTGGAAATCACTGAAGGGATGCGTTTTGATAAGGGCTATATCTCTCCTTACTTCGCTACGGATGCAGAACGGATGGAAACGGTTTTCGATGAGCCTTTTATCTTGTTAACTGACAAGAAAATTGCTTTAGTACAAGATTTAGTTCCTATACTCGAACAAGTAGCTCGTTCCGGCCGTCCTTTGGTGATTATCGCTGAAGACATCGAAAAAGAAGCTTTAGCAACTTTAGTAGTTAACCGTTTACGCGGTGTGTTGAACGTAGCTGCTGTGAAAGCTCCTGGTTTTGGCGATCGCCGCAAAGCCATGTTAGAAGATATCGCTGTTCTCACCGGTGGTCAAGTCATCACTGAAGATGCTGGTTTGAAACTAGATACCACTAAGCTAGAAAGTCTAGGTAAAGCTCGTCGTATCACCATCACCAAAGACAGCACCACCATCGTAGCTGAAGGTAATGAAGCTGGTGTTAAGGCGCGTTGCGAACAAATCCGTCGTCAAATGGACGAAACTGAATCTTCTTACGACAAAGAAAAACTCCAAGAGCGTTTGGCTAAATTGTCCGGTGGTGTAGCTGTTGTCAAAGTTGGCGCAGCTACCGAAACCGAAATGAAGGACAAGAAACTACGCTTGGAAGACGCTATCAACGCTACCAAGGCTGCTGTAGAAGAAGGTATTGTTCCCGGTGGTGGTACAACCTTGGCTCACCTCGCTCCTCAATTGGAAACTTGGGCGCAAAGCCACCTCAAAGATGAAGAGTTGACAGGTGCTTTAATTGTCGCTCGCGCTTTACCTGCACCTCTGAAGAGAATTGCTGAAAACGCTGGACAAAACGGCGCGGTAATTGCTGAAAGAGTCAAAGAGAAGGATTTCAATATTGGTTTCAATGCTTCTACCAACGAATTTGTAGATATGTTGGAAGCTGGTATTGTTGACCCCGCTAAAGTAACTCGTTCTGCTCTGCAAAATGCAGCTTCTATCGCTGGTATGGTGTTAACAACTGAATGTATTGTTGTTGACAAGCCAGAACCTAAAGATGCTGCTCCCGCTGCTGGCGCTGGTATGGGTGGTGGAGATTACGACTACTAATTCTCTATAATCCACCAATTTGAAAACGGCTGCTTCCTTTACGGAGGCGGCTGTTTTTTTGTTGATTTCTACTTTTGCGGGGATATTATAGCTGCTATAATAGGACTCAGGTGGTCCAACAACGATATTATTTTGAGGAGGTTTAACTATGACTCAAATTATTAATCATCAATCTAATTATCAAAAATTACCCGAAATTGTCAAAACTTTAATTGACAATAATCCTCTTTATCAAGAAAATTTAGATATACAGGCAATGATTGCAAATATTAATCGTACTTTTGATCCTATTGCTGTCCCTGATGTTAATAGTATCTCTGAGGAAAAATTAACGAAACGGATTAAAAGAATTTTATCTTTACACCTCGTTTCAGGAATGCTCAATGATTTAAGTCCAGAGCAAATGAGAATTTTCGATGAATCTGTAAAACGTGGGGGTTAAATGGGTTATTTATTAGATACAAATATTGTTTCAGCCTCACTAAAACAAAACGTCAAAATTAACGCGAAATTGGAAGAAGTGAGCAGATTAGAACTAGACATTTTTATTAGTGGTATAACTTACTATGAAGTTCAAAGAGGACTTTTAAGAAGTAATGCGACTAAGAAGTTGGCTTGGTTTCAACAATTCTGTCAAGATTATCCTATTTTGTTTTTAGATGATCTGAGAATTTTTCAAAAAGCATCAGAAATTCATGCTGATTTAACAAATAAAGGTAAAATTATTCAAGATGCAGATATTTTGATAGCTGCTACTGCTATTATTCATAATTTAGTTTTAGTTTCTCACGATTCTGATTTAACTAGAGTTAAAGATTTACAGTTAGAAAATTGGTTAATTTAATAATATACTGATAAAGCTTGAATTTTAAGTTTAATAAGTATGGAAGATTACCAGGCAGCTTTTATGGAGCGCCATATTGATACTCAAACACTATACCCTGTAAGGAAAGTTGGGGCTATGCACTTTGGTGGTGTAACTGTTGAGTGCTTACTAAAAGCAATGATTTGTCATACTCTACCTGGGGTTACACACAACTTGATCACACATAGTTATGCAGAACTTCTAAAAAAACACAATAAACTAAAATCTAGAGTTGATAATAATTCAGAAGTGAGAAAATGGCTTGATCAAGTTGAAAATCCAATGGGTCAACATTTCATAGATATGCGTTATTCTAGTCTTGAACCTGATGAGCAAAATTACAAACGCTGGTTATACGCATACACAAGTATCAAAAGTTGGTTACAGAAGCAAAGCAATACACTTTAAAGAGGTGAAAAATGCAGGAAAATTGGCAGATTTTACTAAAACAGAAAATTACAAACCAGTATGAACAGAAGTCACAGGAATGGGTTGATGTAAATATTTCTACATCTGGTTTATTGAATTTGACTATTGTAAGCGATCGCTTTATAGGTTTATCTATTCCTCAACGTAAAGAACAAATTTCTAACTTACTTAAATCAGAAGTTCCTCATTTATCTCCTGGTTTTCTCTCCCTATATACACTTCAAGAAGCTCAATCACTTAATCTTTCACCTCCAGAAGTTTCTGATGTAAATACAATCAAAACTTGGCAAGATTTAGCTATTCAAGCAGCAAACCCACAAAATCAATTAACCTTCCCCCAACGTGAACTTAGTTTACCTAGAACAGTAACATTTTATTCCTTTAAAGGAGGAGTAGGACGCACTACGGCATTAACTCATGTTGCGTGGATTTTAGCAATGCGGGGACGTAAAGTTGTCGCTGTAGATTTAGATTTAGAAGCACCTGGTTTAAGTACAGCTTTTAATCTGCAACCACAACCAAAATATGGAATTGTTGATTATTTTTATGAACGTTCCTATTTACCAGAAGGAATAAAAGCGAGTATTTCCATTACTGAAATATTTGGTGAAGTGAGAATACCAAACGCTAAAGGAAGATTATTTGTTGTTCCTGCTGGTTGTCTTAGTCTTGATTATATTGCTAAGGTTGATGATCTTCATGCTAATACTATTATTGATGGGGATCAAAATCTTTGGTCTGTTTTCAAGCGCGAAATTTACGAACAATTAAAACCTGATATTATTTTAATTGATTCCAGAACAGGAATTAATCAATGGGGAGCTTTATCATTAATTCAAGCTGCTGATGATGCGGTTATTTTTCTTTTTCCTAATGAACAAAATAAACAGGGAATAAAACTGCTTTTACAATCACTTCAAAACCTTAATAAATCATCAATTAATTTTGTTTTTTCTCCTGTTCCTGATGTTAGTAAACTTGACAAAGTAAAGGAAATTTATCAATCTTTTATAGATGAAATAAAAATATCTACAGATGAAGAAGCTGAAATAGATGATAATGATCCATTAGAAATACCAGAACCGTTAGTAATTCCCTATCTTCAACCCATTGCTTTAGCTGATAATTACCCCGTAAGAGCTTTACTAGATTACTATAATAAAATTGTCAATTTAATTGATGAAGAAACTGATGAAATTGAAAGAACAAATATTTTAACTAACTCAGAAACACGCTGGAAAATTATCGAAAGTTTGCGATTTTCTGAAGTAAATGCTGCGGATACGGATAAAGAACAATATTTCACGCGCTTATTCCAACGTACCAATGATTTTGATAAATTTTTAGATCATGCAACTTGTTTAATTAGAGGTAGAAAAGGAACAGGTAAAACTGCTCTATATTGGCTTTTTCTCAAATATAAAAGTGATGCTCAAAAACTAGCTCGTGGTAGATTAGATAATACTGTATTTTTGTCTGCACATGGTAGAT
Organism: Anabaena sp. 54; assembly: GCA_900299285.1. Taxonomy (GTDB): domain Bacteria; phylum Cyanobacteriota; class Cyanobacteriia; order Cyanobacteriales; family Nostocaceae; genus Dolichospermum. The sequence goes on from OMJF01000290.1 coordinate 19,871, forward strand.
ATCAGGAAAGTCGTCCGACTCGTGGACAATTCCAATTTATTCATGAAAATTTACAGCAAAAAGGTGGCACATGGGAGGCTTTCTGGAGAGCTTATTTACTCCTTAGATGTCATCAAGAAAATTTATGCAATTTTCCTAAAAATAGGAAAGGTGAAAAATTTAGTGAACTGAAAAATATTATCAATAATTTACCTAAAGGAAAATGGCAATCTGAATACAATCAAGCTTTATTAGAATTATCTACTAATTCTATACTAAGTGAAATAGTTAATGATGCCATTAACATTACTATTCATGAAGACATCAAAAAAAAATCTCAGAAAATTTGGTTTCTTTATGATGATTTAGATGAGGATTTTCCTGAAGCAGGAGAAGTAAGACAATCAGCATTATCTGGATTATTTCAATTAGTTCAATCTTGTGATGCAAATCGTCTAACAGAAATTAGATTTAAGATTTTCTTGAGAGAAGATATATGGAATCGTTTAATTTTTGACAATAAAAGTCATTTTACTGGACGGGATATTATGTTACAATGGACTAGGGTTGATTTTTTAAGATTAGCTTTGCGTCAATCAATACAATCTCCAGATTTTAAGAATTTGGTAGATAGGTTTTCTCCTATTGCTGTAGAAAGTATTGATCAAACTAATGAAGATGAAATTGATAAAGCTTTAGAATTACTTTGGGGAAGTCGTCGCAGAACAGGAAACAAAGCTAAATATGTATCTAGATGGGTTTATGAAAGATTAACTGATTCTAGTGGTACTACTTTCCCTCGTAGTTTAAGTATCTTATTAACAGGTGCAAAGGAACAAGAATTAAGCTATCAAGGAAAATCATCAATTCAAACACCAATAGATCGTTTATTACGCAGTAAATCTTTAGAAATCGGATTGAAAAAAGCATCTGAAAAACGTTGTGATGAAATCAAAGAGGAATATTGTCATTTGACTAAATTTTTTGACTCTCTCAAGCATAAATCAGCCCTTTTACCTAAGGACGAATTACATAGTATATGGCAAGAATCAGCACAGGATATAGCAGATTTTGAAGAGTTTACTTCTTTTTTAACTGAAATTGGTATTATTGAATGGCGCGAAAGAGATAAACGCTATAAATTTGCGGATATCTATGTATATGGTTTTGATATGATTCGTCAAGGTGCAGTATAGAAATATTTTTGACTTTACCTCAGTTCGAGGTAAATCAAAAAGTTAGCAATTAGAAAAATAATATTTTTAAAAGAGACGTGATTTGCAACGTCTCTAAAATCATTAAAACTCCGCGTTTTCTGGTGTGCGAGGGAAGGGAATCACATCCCGAATATTCCCCATACCCGTCATAAACTGTACCAACCTTTCAAACCCCAAACCGAAACCAGCATGAGGAACAGTACCATAACGACGCAAATCTAAATACCACCACAAATCTTCCGGGTTCATACCTTGTGCTAAAACCCGTTTTTCTAAAACATCTAACCGTTCTTCCCGTTGGGAACCACCAATAATTTCTCCTATTTTCGGTGCGAGAATATCCATAGCGCGAACAGTTTTTTCATCATCACTTAACCGCATATAAAAAGCTTTGATTTGTGCGGGATAATCTGTAACAATTACTGGCTTTTTAAACAGTTGTTCAGCTAAATAGCGTTCATGTTCTGATTGTAAATCTGCACCCCAACTCACAGGATAATCAAATTTAACCTCAGCTTTTTCTAAAACTTTGACTGCTTCGGTATAAGTCAATCTTTCAAATTGATTGTTAATAATATTATTTGCAGTTTCTAAAACAGTTTTATCAATGCGTTCATTAAAAAATTCCATGTCTTCTGGACAAGTTTCCATCACATATTTAAAAATGTATTTCAGAAACTCCTCAGCCAAATTCATATCACCTTCTAAATCACAAAAAGCCATTTCTGGTTCAACCATCCAAAATTCGGCTAAATGACGAGAAGTATTAGAATTTTCCGCACGAAATGTAGGACCAAAAGTATAGACATTAGTAAAAGCCATAGCCATAATTTCGGCTTCTAATTGACCACTAACTGTTAAATATGCAGGTTTACTAAAGAAGTCTTGACTATAATCAATTTCTTGATTTTCTGTTTTCGGAACATTCTTTAAATTAAAATTGGTAACAGTAAATAATTCTCCAGCCCCTTCGCAGTCACTAGCAGTAATAATGGGAGTATGTACCCATAAAAAACCCCGTTCATGAAAAAATTGGTGAATAGCAGTCGCGCAAGCATTTCTCACCCGAAATACCGCACCAAAGGAGTTAGTTCTAGGACGCAAATGGGCTATGGTTCTTAGAAACTCAAAGGAATGACGTTTCTTTTGCAGAGGATAAATATCAGGATCAGCGTCTCCGTATACTTTGACCGTATCTGCTTTTAATTCTATTCTTTGTCCTTTTCCTTGGGAAGCTACTAGGACTCCTAATATTTCTATAGAAGCACCTGTGTTGATTTGTTTTAATATTAGTTGATAATCTGGTAAATCTTGATTAATGACAATTTGCAAATTACCCAAACATGAACCATCATTAACTTCTAGAAACGCAAATCCTTTTAATTCCCGTTTTGTTCTTACCCAACCTTGGACTACCAAAGTTTCTTCTGGTTTACCACTTCTTAATATTTCTGCAATACGACGATTTAGCATTTTCTACAACTTTTTTTGACTATATAATCCCAATTATAGCAAAATAGAGACTGAAAACTGGAGTAACTGGATCATAAAATTTCCAATTTGATATCATTGGACTTGATTTAAATAAAATCCAAAATCCAAAATCCAAAATCCAAAATCCAAAATCTAAAATCCCACCCAAGACCTCAGTAACCAACCTATAATAACGCCTAAACCGCCAAAACGGATAGCTTGCCAAAAAGGTCTTTTTAGGGTATTCCAAGAAAACAAACGGCTTTCTAGGTTTATTTCCAAGGTTTCCAACTGTTTTTGAATGCGGGTTAACTCAGCCTTAATTTCTGGGGTCTGTTTGCTATTTTGCTTTAAATTTTTTAATTCTTGTTGCCATTGTGCCTTTTGTTCTTGATCATTTTGCACTTGGGTGTATCTATCCTTCAAGAATCTTAGTGAAGTTTCTACTTCCTCTAATTCTCGTGCAAAATCTAGGTAGGAATTTTCCTCTAAATTAGTCATTAGTGATTAGTAATTAGCTATGATGATTAAATCATAAATTTAACTCTTAACTTAGCACTTAGTATTATGTTGCAAACCAGTCAACTAAATGAAATTAGCACTTTAGAACTGGCACAAGCCCTCATGGAAAGGTTAAGTATCACTCCAGATGATTGGCATCGTCTCAAATCTAACCGCAATGCCCGCGCTAGTGAACAGGTTGCCGCCGCTATGGTCTTTTTGGTCAAAAATGAACCCCATGAAGCACAAGCCAGACTAGAACAGGCTGTAGGCTGGCTAGACAAATCAATTTCCGCCCCTCCTTGCCCCACCCACGGACACAAAACAACGTAGGGGCAAACCCCCCGTGGTTGCCCAAATACGGAACAAACCCTCCGTGGTTGCCCAAATACGGAACAAACCCTCCGTGGTTGCCCAAATACCGGGTAGGGGCAAACCCCCCGTGGTTGCCCAAATACGGAACAAACCCCCCGTGGTTGCCCAAATACGGAACAAACCCCCCGTGGTTGCCCAAATACCGGGTAGGGGCAAACCCCCCGTGGTTGCCCAAATACCGGGTAGGGGCAAACCCCCCGTGGTTGCCCAAATACC
>OMJF01000291.1 GCA_900299285.1 Anabaena sp. 54
AAAAGACAAAAAATAGTGATCTTTTGGTAATTTTATCAACAAAAGATCACTTTTCTTTTCTTTTTTACCTCCGAGAATGAAAACGCCCTGCTCAATGAGTTACCTTTTGCCAATGAACCACGAAGGAGCAAAGAACACGAAGGAAAGAAGGTTTCAGAGATATTTTGCGTAAGTCCTATTACAAAATGAAGTGCATAATGTGGCATATAAAAAAAGTTTATGGGTGGGAATTGGTTGTCAAAAAGGAATTTCTCACGAGTTAATTAAGGCTGCTATTAAAAAGGTTTTCCAAGAGTACCAACTTGTGTATAGTGAAATAGCTGGAATTGCAACTATTGATAAAAAAGCTTTAGAAATTGGTTTGGTAGAATTTTGTGATTTAGAAAATTTACCTTTAAAAACTTTTAGTTCTGAATTTTTAAATAATGTGTTTGTTCCTAATCCTAATCATACTATTACTAAGTTAGTGGGAACATCTAGTGTAGCAGAGGCATCTGCAATACTCGCAGCTTCAGAAATCACATCTGCGGAAATAACTTTATTAGTTCCTAAACAGATTTTTCGATTCCAAGACAAAGGAGGATCTTTAACTTTAGCTGTTGCTAAACTTTACTCTATTTAATTTGTATCATTATAGCGGGCAGGATGCCCGCACTACATTTTAAAAGTGATTAAAAATTGATCTTTAATCAATTGCATTAACAATTTGGTTAATAATACCAGAAACAATTGATAAGACTATTGAACCGAAAAAAGCAGGAATAAAACCCCGAATTTCAAACCCAGAACCAGGAGTTATGGAACTCGCAAACCATAGAGTTAAGCCATTAATTACAAATGTAAATAAGCCTAAACTGATGAAGGTGATAGGAAATGCTAAAATCTGCAAAATAGGGCGAACAATGGCATTTACTAAACCAATGACAATAGCGGCCATTAAAGCAGCAGTGAAGCCACTGAGAATGATATCAGGGACAATTTTAGCTGTAATTAACAATGCTACCGCAGTACCAAGCCAAGTTAAGAGGAAGTGTTTCATATTTTTATCTTTACTGCGAAGTGCGTTTTACGAAAACTTTCCATGTACTACCACCAACTACACCGTCGGGTTTTAACCCATAACGAATTTGAGCAGCTTTGACTGCTGCTTCTGTGGATACTCCGAAATCTCCATCTATTTTACCAGTTAAAAACCCCAGATTTTGTAGTTGTTTTTGCAACTTAATTACTTCTGTACCACTCATGCCTAAACGCAAAATTGGCCATCCCTCGGTTGTATATTGGATACCAGGTATTTGCTGATTAATAGGAGTTGGTTGAATTTTATTTGCCGGGGTTGTGCGTTTGATAGTTGGGTTATTAATCTTTGGTTTGTTATTAATTTGACTAGAAATATTAGTAGAACTACTAATGCTGCTAAGTGATGAAGAGATATTTGTAGGACTGGGAAATAGTCTTTGCCATGTGATATTATCTACATTACCATTGGGATTTAAACCGGCAGCTTGCTGGAAGCGATAAACGGCCATAGCTGTATTTTGTTGATACGTACCGTTTACATCTCCCGTATAAAAGCCTAAAATCTTCAAAGCTGCTTGAAGTTCGGTAACGCGCTCCCCTTGACTACCCAGTTTTAGAAGAGGACGGTTAATTTTCGTTTCTGGGTTGATTTGAGCGGTTTTAAATGGCAGCGCTATTGATACTAAGGCAGATGAACTAATTAATAAGGGCGTTGTTATTAACAATAGTAAACAATAACAACAATTCGCGCTCAATTTGGGGATACTTGTTATGTGACTAACTTTCATAGAACTTTTATAACTTTTATATAAGTTTCCTATGCTCATATTATATTACCCTGGCGGCGAGCAGATTTCGTTGGCTTTTCTTCGGATAAACCAACCTCCGTAATTTCAAGCTTCTTTGAGATTAAGATGTTAAAAAATCACAGTCCCAATAGCTTCTTCTGGTCCGACTAAAGACAAACATGGTGTTTGTAAATATTTACAAGCAGATGTCATTGCCTCCGTTACAGTAACATTATTAATTAATCTAGGAAACTGTTGATCAAATTCAATTCCTAAACCTAAAATTTCATACCAACCATATATTTGAGCAATATGTCCATTAGTTTGTTTACCTAAAGCATATTGACCGATAATTTTGTTTTTGGCAGTTTGTAATGCTGTCGCTGATAGTTCAGTATTACATAATAATTCTACTTCATGGCGGAGTCCTTGAAAAGCAATTTTTGTATTTTCTGGTGCAGTACCAATATAAACTATAAAAGCAGCAGGAAATAGTCGGGTAGAATAAATAGCAGATACATCATAAGCTAAACCTTGTTTTTCTCTTAATTCTACAAATAAACGACTAGAAAGACCATTACCTAAATAACTAGACAGTAATTTAAGCGCAGCATATTCTGGGTCATTTACTGATGGACCCAAATAACCTAACATAATAATAGATTGTTGGGTATTTAGGGGTTTAATACATGATTTTCGTGAGCTACTAATTGATAGTAAATTAAGACTAGGTTTCAAAAAAGTGGGTATTTTCCAATCACCAAATATCTTTGTAATTATATTTTCTGCCTGTGCTGCTGTAATGCGACCAGCAATGCTAATTACAATATTATCAGGACGAAAATGAGTTTGATGATATTCAATTAAGTCAGCACGGGTAATATTACTCATAGTTGTTTCATCACCTAAAACTGACATAGAATAGGGATGATTTAAATACATTACCTGATTTAATTGTTCAAAAGCAAGGCTAAAAGGTTGCTCTTTTTGCGAACGAATATCTTGAATTGCTAATCGTTTTTCTAATTCTATTTGATTTTCAGGAAAAGTAGGCGATCGCAATAATTGTCCGGCTAATGTTAAAATGTCAACAAAATCGGCAGTTACTGTTTTCAAAGATAGCAAAAAATAATCTGTAGCCGCATCTGTACCTAAACTAGCTCCCACAGATTCAATTTTTTCAGCAATTTCTAAGCTTGATAAACCATCACAACCCTTTGTCATTACTGCTGATAACAAATGAGCTAAACCTGCTTTTTCTCGCTGCTCATGACAACTACCAGCACGGATAAAAATCCGTCCGGCAATAATATCAGCAGCTTGATTTTCTGAGACTAATAAAACAATGCCATTACTTAATACAGTACGATGAATGAGAGAGGGACTATTAATACTTTGCATTCTTAATTTCACAGGTTAATAATTAACAAGGTTGGAGAATTGTCACAGCATAATTAGCTGGAGAAAGATACTGTTGAGCTATTTTTTGCAATTCCTGAGCATTGAAAGACCGGATTTCTTCGGGATAGGTGACAACTAATTCAGCTTGAGCTATAGTATGATAAAAACCATAAAAACTACTTAGTTGATTTGCTGTTTCTGTAGAAAAAGCATAATCATTACATAAAAACCTCTGAATGCGATTTAGTTCTACCTGGCTAATTTCTTCATTTTGCAATGATTCTAAATGGGAACAAATCAAATCTTCAACTCGTTCCAAATATTCTGATTCTAACCAAGCTGTAATTGTAAATAAACTTGATTCTTGTTGTAGAGAAAAATCACAGGAAATTCCTTGCACAAGTTGCTTTTCTTCCCGCAAATCAGATACTAAACGAGAAATTCTCCCTCCTCCCAATAGCGCGGATAATAATTCTAACCCATGAACAGCCCGAAATTCTTCTACTCCCGGTACTTTCCAAGCCATCATTAACCGTGCTTGTTCTATTCTGGGTAATATTAACTCATGACGACGAATGCCTTTAATTATCGGCGCTGGAACTTTGGTAAATTGGAGACAATGATCCCGTTGGGGAAAATCTGCAAATACGCGGTCTACTAATTCCCTAGCAACTTTTTCACCAATTCCCCCCACAATTACCACAGTCATATTTTCTGGTTGGTAATAACTGCGATAAAAGCGACGCATAGCTTCCGGGGAATGCTGCATCAATTCTAGCTCAGTACCCAAGACAGAACGTCCGTAAGGGTGGTTTTGGTAAACATTTTTAACCAGAGATTGAAAACCCAACCAATCGGGATCATCATTATAACTACGAATTTCTTCTAACACTACATCCCGTTCCGTGATAAATTCTTCGTCAGGAATGGCTGCATTGAGGAGTAATTCCCCTAAATGGGGTAGACTATGTTCTACATAATTAGCAGCGGTTGTAATGCAATAATGGGAGTAATCATGGCTTGTTGCCGCATTACTGACACCGCCAATTTTTTCAATGTGATAATCAAATTCCCCAGGAAGTAAGTTGGGAGTTCCTTTAAAAATCATGTGTTCTAGAAAATGTGCCATCCCAAACCAGGGTTCTGGTTCTAGGTTAGCACCCCCACGTACCCAAACGTCACTTACCACCACTGGTGTAGTGGATATCTCTTGGTGAATTAATGTTAACCCATGATCTAATTTGATAATAGAACCAGGAAAAACTTTGTTAGTGAGTTGTTTTGACAATTTTTTCTAACTTAATAAAATTTAATTTCGTTATTTTAACCTTGATTTTCATAACTTATACGAATTTTATCTGAGATTGCACAGAATCATCATCATTATCTATCTGTGTTTATCCGCGTTTATCTGCGTTTAATTATTTTTAATACCGTCCTTCTATATAACTTGATCTTAATGTCTTAATAATAACTAACCACAGAGGACACAGAGGACACGGAGAAATGAGAGTTTGAGAGGTTTTTTGCGTCAGTTGTAAATTTTACGAAAATAAAGTTAAATAATATAGATTCACTAAATCACTTTTTTATGAAAATACGTCCAGTAATTTTACTATTTACTTTAGTTGTTCCTGGGTTTCTGGTAGTATTAATATCTCTTTATTTTTTTGCTTTGGATTATAACGCGCTGATTCAAGCTGAAACTTATGTAGAAAAAATTGCCAATGATAAAAGGACTAATGAAGGAAATTTACAATTTGCATATCATCGAGCTTTAGCTCATCGAATTAATGTTTTTGCAGATGCTACTTGGGGATTATTAGGAGGTGTGATTACAGCAGTAGGTATTCATGGTTTAGTGATGTTAAAACAGAAGGATTAAAATACTTTTTGTGAGTATTTTCCATATTTGAATTGTATGATTATGGCGGGCTAGAAGCCCACCCCACAAGAGAAACAAGTCTACCCTACCAGAGTTTCAAAAATTTTAGCGATGCAAATTATCTCTATTTTTCATCTTCAATTAAAATGGCTAAATTTTCTTTTTTCCAACTTGCTAAATCCGCTAAAGATCGATCGCGGTAACGTCCATATTTTTCTGGTTTACTCTTAATTTTTACACCCAAATCTGGGATAATTCCAAAGTTAGGAGCCATGGGTTGAAAATGTTTTGGTGCTGCGGATCTGATAAACTCAAATAATGCCCCCATCATGGTTGTTACTGGTAAAATTAACGGTTCTTTTCCTAAAGCTAATCTGGCAGCATTTGTTCCCGCTAACCAACCTCCCGCAGACGCAGCAGTATAACCTTCTGTTCCGATTAATTGTCCCGCAGCTAATAACGTTCTCCGTTCTTTAAATTGCAAAGTTGCTAACATTAACTGGGGTGCATTTAAAAAAGTATTGCGGTGCATAACTCCTAATCTGACAAATTCGGCTTTTTCTAACCCAGGTATCATTTGAAATACTCGTTTTTGTTCACCCCAACGCAAATTAGTTTGAAATCCTACCATATTCCAAAGTTGACCAGCTTTATCTTCTTGTCGTAATTGAATTACCGCATAGTTACGTTCTCCCGTGCGATGATCAGATAAACCCACAGGTTTTAAAGGTCCATAACGCATGGTATCTTCTCCTCTTTTTGCCATTTCTTCAATTGGTAAACAAGCTTCAAAAAATTTCGCTGTCTCTCTTTCAAAATCTTTTAATTCTGTTTGTTCGGCTTGACAAAGTGCTTCTCTAAATTGTAAATACTGCTCCTTATTCATGGGACAATTTAGATAAGCTGCTTCACCTTTGTCATAACGAGAAGCCATAAATGCAATATCTTTATTGATAGAATCTCCCGCAATAATAGGACTCGCAGCATCAAAAAAGTTGAGGTATTCCATCCCCGTAAATCGTTGTAAATCTGCGGCTAAATCGGGACTGGTTAAGGGTCCAGAAGCTAAAACGACAATACCTTCGGGAATGGCCGTAACTTCCCCCCGACGGAAATCAATTAAAGGGTGATTGACTAGGGTTTTGGTCAAATCTTCCCCAAATTGTCCTCTGTCCACCGCCAAAGCCCCACCAGCGGGGACTGCGTGTTAATCTGCCTTAGAGATGACAATAGAACCAAGTTGCCGTAATTCTGCGTGTAATAGACCGGCAGCGCGATCGCTGGCCATAGCCCCAAAGGAGTTACTACAGACCAATTCGGCTAAATTTTCGGTATGATGGGCAGGGCTGAAGCGTTTAGGGCGCATCTCATGGAGAATTACAGGCACACCTGCTTGGGCTATTTGCCATGCTGCTTCTGTTCCTGCAAGTCCGCCGCCAATTACTTGTATGGGTTCTTGTGTCATAGTTGTTTTTTATTATTGCTTTGGTTATGATAACAATAAGAGTAGATAAGAATTTTCACTGCTTGAGCATTAGTTGTTAAATAACATCAATTTTTGTATTATTTGCAAAATCTAATTTAAATAGGACTTACGCAAGATGTAACTGAAACCCTGATTATTTGGTAGGGGTAATTTATGAATTACCCCTACTTTCGTTCTGTTTTGCGTAAGTCCTATTGTTGCTAAATGGAAATGCTATTTTTATGTATATGAATTATTTTCTTAGTTACCGATAGCTGCGATCGCCGAAGGCATCGCTTCTTCCTATTATCATACCCTAATTCAGCAACGCCGGTGACTACGCACATTTAATTACCACCAGATGTCTAATATATAGGGTTTGGTGGTGGTGCAATAGTTTCTGGTGTGATAGTTCAATACATTGATAAAATTAATCAACCTTTATTAAATAAACATCCTTTTTCGGACTCTTTAATTTTAAGCATTATTGTCACCATAGGATTTATTATTTTTGGCCTCTTGATTACAAAACGCAAATAATGTTTAACTAAAGTTGAATTGGAATAGGTGATTGGTAATTGTTTCCATATCACCTTAATTATTACGCAGAAACAGAAACTTGCGATTGATAGCAAATACCCGCTTCTTTGAATCTTCCTAAAGCTTCACCCAAGCGATCGCAATCTGCAATTAAACTAATTCTCACATAGCCTTCACCACCCACACCAAAAGCATTTCCAGGAGTGACTACTACCCCAGTTTGTTGTAAAACATTCAAAGCAAAATCTGTAGAATTCATTCCCCCCGGACATTTTATCCACAAATACATAGTTGCTTCGGTTTTAGGAATATTCCACCCCAGTTTACCCAAACCATCAATTAAAAAATCTCGCCGAGTGCGGTAACGTTGCTGAACTTCATGTAAATAAGAATCAGGAAGTTGTAAAGCGGTTTCTGCTGCTGTTTGTAAAGCGGAAAAAATGCCATAATCTAAATTAGTTTTCAGTGTCCGTAAACCTTGGATCACGTGACGATTTCCCACCACAAAACCAACGCGCCAACCTGCCATATTATAGGTTTTAGATAAGGTGTGAAATTCTACCCCTATATCCTTAGCACCGGGAATTTCTAATAAACTAGTAGGTTGATAACCATCAAAAGCTAATTCTGCATAACATAAATCATGAACTAAAAGGATTTCATACTTTTGCGCAAAAGCGACAATTTCCTCAAAAAATTCGCGGGGGGCCGTAGCTGCGGTAGGATTACTGGGATAATTAAAATAGAGGATTTTGGCTTTTCTGGCTACTTCCTCAGGAATGGCCGCTAAATCAATTAACCAGTTATTTTCTGCTTTCAGAATTAAATTGTGGATAATTCCCCCAGCAATAATCGGACCACGGAAATGTACAGGGTAAGATGGTGAAGGTACTAATACAGTATCACCAGGATTAATGTAGGCGATCGCCAAATGTCCCAAACCTTCCTTAGAACCCAGTAAGGGTAAAGCCTCACTATCAGGATTCAGTACCACACCATAGCGACGATGATACCATTGGGTAATAGCTTTACGGAAACTTGCTGTCCCTTCAAATGGCGGATAACCATGATTAGCGGGATTTTGTAAAGCCGTCATTGCAGCTTCTATTACAGGTTGAGGTGTAGGACCATCAGGATTTCCCATACCCAAATCAATTAAATCTAGTCCTTGTTCTCTAGCTTTCGCTTTTAATTCATCTAAACGAGCAAAAACATAAGGAGGTAACTTTTGTATCCGTTCTGCGGGAGTAATCCAACTTAAATTCATTCTTTCACCTCGTCACTTATTCCCCTAATGGAAACACGGTTAATATCTATTGGTGCTGTGGTAGAAACCATTGCGGCCATTAATTGTTCCAACGCTACTTTAAACGGTAGACGGTGGATATCAGAATTAGGTTCTAAACTAATTTCTGCTGCTGTTTGTAACTCACCCAAAGTGATATTACCTAATCCCAAATCTGCTAATTTTTGGGGTAGTCCAATCTCTGCGTAGAACTTCAACAGTTGTTGTCTTGCTGAAGCTGCTAATTGATTTCCTTGGATCATTTCTTCTAACCGCAGTTGTACCAGGATACCATAAGCGACCTTCTCCCCGTGTATGCTATTATGTCCTGAAATATGGGTTAAGCCATTATGAACCGCATGGGCAGCGACTGTGCGACATTGCGCCCCTCCTAGACCCCCAATTACCCCAGCCAGGAGTACGGTTGCGTCTACAACTGCTTGCCAAATTTCCGTACCAGGCCTCTGTAACGCACTAGCGGACTTTTGTAGCAAGATATCTCGTAACACTCGCGCTTGTTGAACCGCCGCAATGATTAAAGTTTGTTGTGAATTTCCACTACTTACTGATGCTTCATACCATTTAGCGATCGCATCTCCAATACCTGCCACTAAGGTCCGTTGCGGTGCAGTCTGGATCAAATTATAATCCAAAATTAGCAAATCAGGACAGCGAGATAAAGCCACGTCATACAAAAACGCCCCCGTTGTTGAATATACATTAGAAAGGGCTGTCCAAGCCGCGCAGGTAGCCCCAGAAGTGGGAATTGTGATCACTGGTAATGTTAACTGGTGGGCGACTAATTTAGCCGTATCTAAGGCTTTACCACCGCCAATACCGATAATGATATCAGCCCTATGTTCCTTGGCGGCTTTGCGTAAGGCTTTGAGACTAACTTCACAACAATCAGCGCCATAGGAAACCAAGATAGAATGTAATTGTTGAGATTGGAAAATAGGTTTTAAATGTTCTTTGCTCAGATTAAGAGTATGATTTCCGGCTACAATTAACGGACGAGTTCCCAAATTAGCGACTTCCACCGCAACGGTTGATAATATACCAGCGCCGCGAATTACTTTTCCTGGGGAAACACAAAGGCTGAAAAATGAACTAGAGGCTTGAGTAGACAAAGTTTCGGTAGGATTTTGATTAGGCATGATTTCTATTTTGCCAAAAATATTGATATTTCTTAATCAGATTTTAAAAAAAATAATCTTTATTGTATTGTATATAGCAAAAAAATGTGCAAATAGAGAACACAGGAAAATATTTATTTCCCAATATAGCGGACTGCTGAAAGCTCAACAATACTATAGCTTCTAGAGACGTTTACATAAACGTCTCTATATTATTTTTTTATGAAATGTCTAATCTTGACGCAGCGGGTTTTGATAGTGAAGCAAATTTGTCTAAATAAATTTTGATTGTCATTTCCGGGTCTTCACGACTAACTAGAGTGCGGTTGACTTCACCCAGGTACAGGGGTACAGATAACCCTATTTCTGGGTGGATAATGGTGCGGGCGCGGACTGTTAATTGCTTGTTTCCGCCGCTACCTAAGCGACCATAGGAATACAAGTTACTAGCTGCTTGACGTAAAGTGGCTTCTAATTCTGTGGGAGTGATTTCCAAGGAAGTGGAAATTACTGTTTGGTTAGAACCGTTATCATAAACTAGGGTGTATTTAACAGCACCGGGAATAACTGTACGACTCAAGGGAACAAGGGACAATGAAAATAACCCTCCTGTCAGTACCAGCATAAAGCCAGTTGCACCCACTAGTCGAAAACGAAAGCCCCATTTGAGTATGAAGGCTAAGATTGTCAAAACTGCAAATACTATTGTAGCAATACCTGACCATTGGGTGTATTGTAAAAAATTATCTGTACTAAGCATGAGTTTTTAATTACGAACTTTCTTATTTTACTAATTACAGCGATTTTTTTGGTTAATGAACCACGGTTTACAGGAAATTGTTTCGCGCAAAAGCGCAAAGTAGAAAAGGCGCGAAGGAAGAAGGTAAGTTTTAATTATCTCTCAATTGATGATGTGATTGATATTGGTATATAACTCCACACAATGCAGCTAGAAATATCCAAGCCAGGGTATTTAACCGAATATCAAAGATGGTGATATCAACAGTATTAAATAATATCCAGCCGATAAATGTAATTAAATAACTAAAAAAGATGAGGCGATTTTTTGGTTCTATAATTTGGGAGTTCCATAAAAGTTGACTAGCTGTAATTAATATCCAAATTAGTAACCCACAAAATAATAGAGTGGTAATTAAACCTGTTTCTGCTGATAACATTAAAAAGAGGTTATGGGGATGATTTATATCAATTTGCATTTGGGTTTTATACAGTTCATTAAAACTACGTAAACCTGAACCAGTTAAGGGGTGTTTTTGGGTTAAATTTAAGGCAAATTCCCATTGGGTTTTTCTCATTAATGCTATCGGTCTATCAGGAAACATATCATCATTTAACCGCGCCCAAATTCCATAGGGAACGAATTTACGAAACAATTCTGCCAGGGGTGAAGGTGCAAAAGCCGCTAATAAAAAACAACTGGTAATACTAACAACAGCGCCAACAATTAATCGCCAACCTTGATATAAAGCATAAGCTAAACAGGCAAAAATAGCTATGAACCAGCCATTGCGAGAATTAGTTAAAATCAAGGCGACAAGGTTAGCAAATACCGCAATTGTTAAAAAGATGATTAGGGGGGTTTTTTGTTTGAGTTTGTGATAGTTTTCTAGCCATAAACCTAAACCTAAAATGAAAATAGTTACTAAATATGCGGCTAAAGTATTAGCGTGCATAAAGTTAGCAGCCATGCGTCCTTGGGGTAATCCTCCTGGTGCAACTATCCAATCAAAAACAATCCATAAAACCTGAAATTTAAAGTTCCAATTCAGAAATAATTGCCCAAATCCTATGATTAAAATAGGTAGAGAACCAAATACCATGATCCAAGATATTTGTCTTAGTTGGGCTGGTGTTTGTATGAGGGAAGTTAGCCCTGCAAAAAAGAAAAAGAAGGGTATTAAGTTGAATAAACCTAAAAAAGCATCTAGTTTGTTTGAGGCAAATCCGGTGCTAATGAGTAGTAAAATACTCAAAATAGCAAATCCCTTGTGAATTGCATACTGGCGAATGATATGGTATTGTTTGCGCCAAGTTAGTAATGAAGCTACAGCTATAGAAATACCCCCTAAAAATGGACTCAGGGGGAAAGATATTAGTCCAAATTGCAGCCAATTCCAAGGGGTTTGTAAGCGCAAATTCGGATGATAAAAGGTTTTTTTTAAGCTATTTCCCAGCATTCTGTACGGGTAAGACGAATTTGGGCGAGGGTAAAGACTGTAGGAATAATTCTGCCATAGTTTGTAGCGATCGCTTTCCAACCTAAATCAGCAAAAAACCAAGCCCACATCATTGGACCGACAAAAGCAAATACACTACGAACCGCACTATAACGGGCTGCGCTCATGGTCATACCCCGTCGAGACATTTGTAAAGCTACATGATTTTGAAACTGTTTAGTCGCTAGTCCTGTACCTGTAATTGCTGCTTCTTTAGCTACTTGATAGGTAGCAAAATGAACAGCAAATTCACGGGCGATAGTTTGTAGTACAAAGGGTTGAATTACAGAAGTTACAGCCAAGGCGCTACCACCTTTAAATATTAATCCTAAAGGATCATGTTGCAATGATAATGGTAATGGTTGTTTTAAGTTCGATTCTACTAAATGACGTTGCAAATTAATGGTTAGTTGCTGCTTTTCGGTTTTTGGTAGTTGTTTCCAAACCTTTCCTAACAAATGTAAAAATACTTCAGCTTCTAAATCAACTGTTGTTAAATTTTGATCATAGTGAATTTTCAGATATTTACAGACTTGAATCAGGGCTTGTCTGTAAGTTACTTTACCAGTTTTCCTCCGTAATACTGTGATTCCGTCAGCGGCTAAAAAACGAAAACGGTCTTCAATAGCATTTAACCACGCTTGACGGTCTTGGCTTTGTACTGTCCTGGGTTCGGGGGTGTGAACATAATCTAAAGGGTTAAATTTGCGACTAAACAGAATTGCTGTCAAGTCCTGTAATTCTTCTTCAGTGGCTAATTCTAATACCGTCCTGAGTTCTTCCAATTTCCCGTCCTCTCTTGCGTACAACTTATCTGTCACCTATTCTACTACGTTATCAATAAAAATTCACCAAATTACAACTGGCTATAGCCTCCACCTCCAGGAGTTTCAATCACAAATATATCTCCAGGATTCATTTCTACCACGGCTTTACTTGCTAATTTCTCCACAGTGCCATTATTTCTTTCTACATAATTTTTACCTACTATACCTGCTTCTCCACCACATAAACCAAATGGGGGAATAATGCGATGATTTGCTAAAATTCCTGCTGTCATTTTTTCTAAAAATCGTAACCGCCGAATTACACCATTTCCACCGTGATATTTACCTTGACCACCACTATATTTACGAATTGCAAAACTTTCTAAAATCACAGGAAAACGCCATTCTAAAACTTCGGGATCTGTTAATCTAGAATTAGTCATGTGAGTATGAACTGCGTCTGTTCCATCAAAATTTGCACCCGCACCAGAACCACCGCAGATAGTTTCATAATATTGATATTTCTCATTTCCAAAAGTGAAATTATTCATCGTTCCTTGGGAAGCTGCTAACACACCTAAAGCCCCATATAAAGTATCAGTAATTGCTTGGGAAGTTTCCACATTTCCCCCAACTACCGCAGCGGGATAGGAGGGGTTTAACATACAACCTTGAGGAATGATAACTTCTAAGGGTTTCATACATCCTGCATTTAAAGGAATATCATCATTTACTAAGGTGCGAAAAACATATAAAACTGCTGCTTTACACACTGCTGAAGGTGCATTAAAGTTATTATTTAATTGTGGTGAAGTACCAGTAAAGTCTATTTTGGCTTTTCTGGATTTTTTATCAATAGTAATTTCCACTTTAATTATACTTCCATCATCTAAAGCATAACTAAAACTACCGTTTTTTAAAACTTCAATGACTCGACGAACAGATTCTTCCCCATTGTCTTGAACAAAACCCATATAAGCTTGGACTGTTTCTAAACTATAGTGTTCTACCATTTTTAGTAGTTCTTGAACACCGATTTGATTCGCTGCAATTTGCGCTTTTAAATCGGCGATATTTTGAGAAATATTTCTGGCTGGGTAAGGTTCACTGCTGAGTAAATTAATTAATTCCTGTTCACAGAAAATCCCAGAATTAACTAATTGAAAATTATCTAATAAAATTCCTTCTTCTGCTATATTTGTGCTATAAGGTGGCATAGAACCAGGAGTTATTCCACCAATATCTGCATGATGTCCCCGGGAAGCAACATAAAAAATGGGAAAATTAGCATCGAGAAATACAGGAGTAATAACTGTAATATCTGGAAGGTGTGTTCCCCCATTGTAGGGATTATTAGCAGCAAAAACATCACCCGGTTTAATATTATTTTCATGAGTGGAAATCAAAGCTTGAACACTTTCACTCATAGAACCTAAATGGACAGGAATATGCGGCGCATTTGCTACCAATTGTCCATGATGATCGAAAATTGCACAGGAAAAATCAAGTCTTTCTTTAATATTGACAGAGGAACTGGTATTTTGTAATGTTATACCCATTTGTTCGGCGATCGCTCTAAACAAATTATTAAAAATTTCTAACATTACCGCGTCTTGACGATTTTGGATTTTGGATTTTGGATTTTGGCTTAAAGATTGAGCATTTCTATTATGCTTTAATACCAAATTCTGAATATTAGTTAATTCCGCTTTCCAGTTAGGTTCAATAATATTTGTACCTGTCGCTTCTACAATAATTGCAGGTCCAGAAATACAGCCCCCCGGTTGTAAATTCTCCCGACGATAAACCGGAGTATTCCACCATTTTCCAGCCGTAAACATTTGTACAGTTGTCTCCGCAACAGGTAAATTATCATTTATTCGAGAAATTACAGTGGCAGTTTGGCGATGATGATGTAATACTAATTCTACCGTTACTGACTCCACAATTAACCGCTTTTCAGGGACAATAAAGCCATAACGCTGACGGTGTAATTCTGCAAATTGATTCTTTATTGCTTCTAAATCAGCAAAATCCACTACTAAAGGCGCGTCTGTTCCTTCATACCTTAAATGCAGCTTTTTATACAATAAGATTTCCACGTTACTAGGATTTTGGCGGTTTAATTCTTTTTTCCCCGCTGCTACTAATTCTGTAAATACTGCTTTTATATCTGACAACAATTTTAATTCTAAAACCGCTTCAATAGTTTTCTCTTTCAACACTCTAACATCTGCTAAACCCATACCATAAGCAGATAAAACTCCAGAATAGGGATTAATTAATATCTGTTTCATCCCTAAAGCGTCAGCAATTAAACAAGCGTGTTGTCCACCAGCACCACCAAAACAGCATAAAGTATATTCGGATATATCATAGCCACGTTGGAGCGAGATTTTTTTAATCGCATTGGCCATTTTCTCAACGGCTATGGTCAGAAAACCTGTGGCTACTTCCTCCACTGGACGATGATCACCAATTTCTGCTATTAATTCCGCAAATTTACTCTTGACAATTTCTAAATTTAATGGTAAATTCGCTTCTCTACCAAATACCTGGGGAAAAAAAGCGGGTTGCAACTTACCCACCATGACATTACAGTCTGTGACTGTCAGCGGTCCGCCTTTAGAGTAGGAAGCAGGTCCAGGATTTGCACCAGCGGATTCTGGTCCGACGCGATAGCGAGAACCATCAAAATGTAAAATTGAGCCACCACCCGCTGCAACTGTATGAATAGCCATCATTGGTGTGCGGAATCTTACTCCAGCTACCTCCGACTCTAATGTGCGTTCATATTCACCATTGTAATGGGCAACATCCGTAGATGTACCACCCATATCAAAACTAATAATTTTATTAAATCCTTCTAGGATGCTAGTTTGCACCGCCCCGACAATTCCCCCAGCAGGACCTGATAAGATACTATCTTTACCTTGAAATGTTTCCGCGTCAGTTAAGCCTCCGTGAGATTGCATAAACTGGAGGGTGACATTTTTTCCTAACTGATTGGCTACTTGATTGACATATCTTCGTAAAATTGGGGATAAATAAGCATCTACTACCGTTGTATCACCCCGACTAACTAACTTCATTAACGGGGTAACTTCATGAGATACTGAAACTTGAGTAAAGCCGATGTTTTTGGCTAAGTTAGCAACCTGTTTTTCATGGTTAGTGTAGCGATAACCGTGCATAAAAACAATTGCACAGGAACGAATGCCATTATTATAAGCTGTTTGTAGTTGTGGTTGAACACTATCTAAATTTAAGTTAATTAATATCTCACCTTGAGCATTGTAACGTTCTTCTACTTCAATCACCTGCTCATACAACATTTCTGGTAAAATAATTTGCCGAGCAAAAATGTCAGGACGGTTTTGATACCCAATTCTTAAAGCGTCTGCAAAACCTTTAGTAATAATTAAAACAGTTCTATCTCCCTTTTTTTCCAGGAGAGCATTTGTAGCTACTGTTGTTCCCATTTTAACAACTGCGATTTCTTGACTAGGAATAGCCGCGTGATCAGAAATGGCTAAAATTTGCCTAATTCCCTCTATTACTGCGTCAGCATAACGTTCGGGATTTTCGGATAATAACTTATTAATTTGTAACTTACCATCTGGGCTTTTGGCGACAATATCAGTAAATGTACCACCCCTATCAATCCAAAATTCCCAAGTCATTGGAGATTACACCTCTGTCAATAGTTACAAACTTTAATCAAAACCCTAACTAGGTATTGGTAGGTTTAGCAATTCTCGTTCCAGGCTTTGCTATCATGACTATATTCTATCTGATCAAGATATATCAATCTCAAGTGCAATCTGTGATATGTGCTGATTTCAGGTTAGACTTTTAATATATGGGAAAAAAATACTTCTTTCCTTATCTATTGTAAAATTCACTTAACAAACAAAGATTGAGTTTAAATAAGTGCCATCAGATACAAAGGAGAAATAAAAGTGACAGAAAATACTCAAGAAAACAGTGGTAATACAGAACAAAGTTCCCAAGGAACAATGATAGTGGCTGGAATGCGTCCTATTACCACCGGGACTTTACAGGTAGTTAATACCTACAACTCAATGGGAATTCGTCCCATAAGCGCAAACACATTCCAAGTGGTTGATAGTATTAATTTGTCTGGTATTCGTCCCATTGCAGCCAGCGCTTTGGTAATTGCTCAAAACTATTCTATATTCGGAAATCGCCCAATAGCCCCAAATACTTTTGATGATTCCGAAATTTTGATGGGTTTTCTAGATTAGTGCTAAAGTTAGGAATTTAGGAGTGAGAATGCTTGTATAAAGTATCCAATGTTTAGAGTCAGGCTATATTCGCCCAATATTCGCCCAATACTTGAAAAACATCCTGTTAATTCTTCTTAGGTCGTTGCATAATTCATACTGCCATTATGCAACACCGTAAACTTACTGACCTTGTTGTGCTAATTTATAGCGGGCAGGATGCCCGCAGCACAGACAGCTAACACACCCTACCTCAGATGTACTGCATTTAAGTACAATTTTAATTAGTATAATTATATAATTATATATAGCGGGCAGGATGCCCGCACCACAAGATACTGATATGTTCAAAAATCAAACCCACTAAAAACTATAACTATAGTTGAATCATGAACAAAACTCCTGGACTAACAACCACATTCTTAGTTACCTGCACTATTTTACTAACAGCTTGCGGCGGCGGTAATACCGGGACAAACTCTGCAACTAATACCTCCAGCCCTACATCTGGTGCTATCCCCATTGGCATCGCCTTTGCCCAGACTAGCAACGTGGCTTTACTTGGTCAAGAGGGTATGGCAGGTATAAAAATAGCCGAAAAGTATTTTAATGATCAAGGTGGAGTTAATGGTATACCGGTTAAATTAGTAGTACAAGATACTGGTGGAGATGAATCAGGGGCAATTAACGCTTTTCAAACATTAATCAGCAAAGATAAAGTGGTGGGTATTATTGGTCCAACTTTATCCCAACAAGCTTTTAGCGCTGACCGGGTTGCAGAACGTGCTAAAGTTCCAGTAATTGCAGCATCAAATACGGCTAAAGGTATTCCCGAATTAGGTGATTATATTGCTCGTGTATCTGTACCTATCGCTAAAGTTGCTCCCAATGCAGTCAAAGCAGCACTTAAACAAAACCCCAATATTAAAAAAGTGGCTGTTTTTTATGCCCACAATGACGCATTTAATAAATCAGAAACAGAAATATTTCAAAAAACAGTTAAAGACGCAAAACTAGAAATAGTTACAGTCCAAAAATTTCAAACTACTGATACTGATTTTCAAAGTCAAATCACTAATGCTATGAATTTAAAACCAGATTTAGTGATTATTTCTGGTTTGGCCGCTGATGGTGGTAACTTAGTAAGACAGTTGCGAGAACTGGGTTATAAAGGTTTAATTATTGGTGGTAATGGTTTGAATTCGTCTAATATATTGACAGTGTGTAAAGCACTTTGCGATGGTGTAATTATTGCTCAAGCCTACAGTCCAGATCATGCTAATAAGATTAACCAAAAGTTTCGCCAAAGTTATTTAGATCAATATAAGAAAGAACCACCCCAATTTAGCGCCCAGGCTTTTACGGCTCTACAAGTTTATGTAGAAGCACTCCAAGCTTTAGATAATCAGAGTAAGATTAATAAATTGCCATTACCACAATTAAGAACTGCACTGAATAAACAGATATTAGTAGGAAAGTATGATACACCTTTAGGGGAAATATCTTTCACACCTATCGGTGAAGTGGTACAAAAAGATTTATATGTAGCGCAAATCAAAATGGATAAAGATGGTAATAGTGGCAAATTCACATTTATTAAATAGTCGGAAATGGATTTCACAGTAATTTTACAACAGTTGTTAAATGGGTTATCTATTGGCAGCGTTTACGCTATTTTTGCCTTAGGATATACCCTAGTTTATTCGATTTTAGGCATTATTAATTTAGCCCATGGGGCAATTTTTACTTTAGGTGCTTATTTTACTTATGCACTCATGGGCGGGAATTTTGGCTTTAGTGGTTTGTTGGCTAATGCAGCTTTACCTGTAAAATTGCCTTTTACAATTGCTTTGATTTTAGGTAGTATCTTCGCTGGATTAATCGGAGTCATCATGGAACGTATTGCCTTTAAACCATTGCGGAGTAAGGGTTCTGAGCCATTATTAACAGTGGTTTCTAGCTTGGGTGTAGCCGTGGTAATTGTTAACTTAATTCAATATTTATTAGGTGCAGAAAGTTACACTTTTGGGGCGGATACTTTTGGGAATTTACCAGCAGCAATTAATTTTGGTAGCGCCGAACATCCAATTCCTATTCGCACTGTACAACTAATAATTTTTGTTGTTTCCTTGATAGTTGTTGCCATGATTACCTATTTTGTTAATTATACTAAATATGGTAAAGCTATGCAAGCGATCGCAGAAGATCAAATAACTGCCAGTTTGTTAGGAATTAATACCGATAAATTCATCATTATCACATTTTTTATCAGCAGTTTCTTAGCAGGTTTAGCAGGAGCTTTAGTCGCTTCTAGTGTCAGCATAGCTGGTCCTTATTTCGGAATTGGTTTTGGTTTACGGGGTTTAGCTGTGATTGTTCTAGGAGGTTTAGGAAGTATTCCCGGTGCTGTTTTGGGCGGTTTAGTTATCGGCATAATTGAAGCATTAGTTCCCGGAGAATATTCTGGTTATAAAGATGCTGTGGCTTTTGGCATATTGTTTATGATGTTATTAGTTAGACCCCAAGGTTTATTAGGCAAGAAATTTATTCAAAAGGTGTAGAATTAAAATCTTTAGAACAAATTGTTAAACTCTTTAAAATCATTGACAAAATGATGACTTTACCTGGGCAATTACAGCGAAAGTTACTAAATCAACTTAACAGTTTAGAAGAGGAAAGAAAAATGCCTTTTATCAGTCCTACAGAAGAAATGGCAATAGAACGCGGTAAAGAGATTGGTAAAGAAATTGGTGCTTTACAAAAAGCTCGTGATTACATCAAAACTGTTTTGCAAACTCGATTTGGTGAGGTTTCTTTAGAGATTATAGTATCTCTATCTCAGATTTCTAATTTATCTATTTTAGATGAAATGTTGAAATTGGCTGTAACAGTTAATTCTTTGGATGATTTTAAACAGACTTTGGAATTGGCAATATCTAAATAATTAATTGCGAAGAGAATTTGCAAAAATAAATTAAGTTTTTTAACCCACCTTTTGCTTAATTGTAAATTCGGTGGGTTTTGTCTGTCCAGAAGAGTGTCGGCGCTAGTCAATGGCGCATAGATATCTTTCCCGAAAGTGAACAACTAGGGGATTTATCTGTTTAAACCTAGTTTATAACCGTCATTTTATTTATTGATGGTTTTTACAGATTGATTGATCTGAGTAGGAGATACTTTTAAAGCAATAATAGGTATTGCAGTTGCTACAATCAAAACCGCAATAGCTAAAATCACAGCAACAGGTTTACCTCCAGATGTGACTAACACTGTCATAATGTTCTTGATTGTCTCTCCTACGACTTGTGTTAATTCAACGATTTCTGATTTAGTGAACTTATCAACTATCTTCTCCCCAGTTTCTAAAATTTTGGTTGTTTTATCAGACTGAGTAGGAAGATTATCTTTTTCAGTGGGTTGTAGAGACATGGGTTTACACTCCTGGGATATCTGTCTTTTTCATGTCTCTATCATCACTTGTTGTCTATACTGAATAGGTTGGGTATTGTAGGTTATTTTTTATAAAAATTTATGTAATTAAATGTAGGCAGATGTAGGTTTGTAGGGTAGAATAGGGTAGAATTTAAAATCATTAGTCAAGTGCGAAATTTAACCCAACACCATAATCTCGTAGGTTGGGTTGACGTAAGGAAACCCAACATTATCAATGCTTTGGTTGGGTTGCGCTGTTGCTTAACCCAACCTACTAACTAACTCAAAATATGCTAAATGACTCTAAAGCAGCCTTAAACTTTATCAATCGTGTATTGTCAGAAAAGGGAAAACCAATTTTAAATTCTGTGGAAGAGAGTCTATTTTTGGGTATTTGGAAAGGTTTAGAATATCAAGATATTGCTGGAATAATTATTTTAAGTAATCAACATACAAGAAGATTAGGGGTCCAATTATTTAACAAATTAAAACAAGATTTAGGTATTTTAGTTAGTAAAAGAAATTTTCAAAATCCCATAAAACACTTTTATCAAGAATATACATCTAATCCGTCTCCTGTAAAATCTAATATAGAAATAACTCAAATCAAACCAAGTTCACCACCAAATAATGAAAATCCCTTTGTTCCCACAACAGGAAGAATAGAGAACCTAGAAAAGTTTTTTGGTAGAGAACACGAAATAAAGCAGATATTTGAATTTCTCAATAGTGCCAGTAGTGTAGCGATTATTGGTGAACAAGCAATTGGTAAATCATCTTTATTATATGCAGTTTATCAACAATCAATAAATCTTTTGAATTCTCCACGCCAAAATGTTTTTCTCGATATGAATAATATTCATAAGCAAGAAGATTTTTATTTTGCTATCTGTGAAAAAATTGGTATACCAGATAGTACAGGTTACAGATTTACTAGAAATTTGGAAAATAAAAGAGTATTATTAATTTTAGATAATGTTGGTAAACTAAATGGAGCAGGATTTACAAGAAATGTGAGGGATCATTTACGGGGTTTAGCTGAAGGTGAAAATGCTTGTTTAAAATTAGTTTTAGCCGCAAATGAATCTTTGAAAACATTATTTAATGATAGTTATGAAACATCTCCATTACAAGATATTTGTCAACAAGTGGATATTCTCCCTTGGGATGAAAAAAGTATCCGTGAATTTATTATCAAGCGATTACAACCAACCACGATTGATTTTACAGAAACAGATATCCAAGAACTGATTCAAGAAAGTGGTGGACATCCACGAAAATTAACCCAACTTTGTTATAACTTGTATAAAAAATATTCTGAATCTAGTATTTAAAAATCTATATTATGACTACCAAATCTCCCGTACCTCGTTTAGATTTAGCCCCTAAATTACGCCGTCCTCTCTCTTTATGGAATCCTTTAGATTATCTGCTGTTGCTGTATTGGGTGTTTTATTTTCCCCAGGCTTTGCGGTGGTATGTTGATACCTTTGGCGGGGGTTATATTCCTGAAAAACAAATGAATTGGAATGAAGGAATGAAGATATTACGCCAAAATTCTGTTCAACGCAAATTGCTATTTCAAAGTGTAGTTTTAACAATAATTATACCAATACTGATTTGTTTGTTTCTCCAAGAATTAGGCTTGCGTGTTGACTGGTTAGGTGTGGCGTTAGGTGTGGCGTTCGGTGTGGCGTTCGGTGTGGCGGGAGGTGTGGCGTTAGGTGTGGCGGGAGGTGTGGCGTTCGGTGTGGC
>OMJF01000292.1 GCA_900299285.1 Anabaena sp. 54
TGGGTTAAACCAACATTCAGTAAGGCTTTGTTGGGTTAAACCAACATTCAGTAAGGCTTTGTTGGGTTAAACCAACATTCAGTAAGGCTTTGTTGGGTTGCGCTTCGCTTAACTCAACCTACTAATAATTTTTAATAGGTAAAATAATGAATAGTCAACTTTATTATGGCGATAATTTAGAGGTTTTACGCAAATATATTAAAGATGAATCGGTTGATTTATGTTATATTGATCCGCCGTTTAATTCTAAGCGCAATTATAATCAAATTTATAATAATATTGGTCAAGAAGATAAGGCACAAGCTCAAGCATTTATTGATACTTGGACATGGGATGATTATGCTAATCAAGGTTTACAAGAAATTCTCACTAATTATGATGGTAAATTTACTCGTCAATGTATGAGTTTGATTAATGGTTTAACTGATGTTTTAGGGAAGGGAAGTTTATTAGCTTATTTGGTTAGTATGACTTTAAGGATAACAGAAATTCATCGAGTTTTAAAGCCTACAGGTAGTTTTTATTTACATTGTGATCCTACCTCTAGTCATTATTTAAAATTGGTTTTAGATGCTGTTTTTTGTAGTCAGGGAGGAGATTATGTTAATGAAATTACTTGGTGTTATGGTTCAGGAGGTGCAAGTAAATCTCATTTTTCTAAAAAACATGATATTATATTTCTATATAGAAAGTCACAAAATAAATTTATTTTTAATGTTGATTTAGTTAGAGAAGAATATTCGTCTCCTGAGAAAGTTGAACATAAAATAATTAATGGAAAAGCATACAAAAGAAAACATGAACTTGGACGTATTCCTTTTGACTGGTGGCCAATGCCAATTTTAACTAATACAGCTAAAGAAAGATTAGGATATCCCACACAAAAACCAGAAGCATTATTAGAAAGAATAATAAAAGCCAGTAGTAATGAAAATGATATAGTATTAGATGCCTATTGTGGATGTGGTACAACTGTAGCGGTAGCGCAAAAATTAGATAGAAATTGGATTGGAATAGATATTACTTATCAAAGTATAAGTTTAGTCTTAAAAAGATTAGAAGATAGCTTCGGAAAACAGGTATTAACTACTATTAATTTACATGGTATTCCCAAAGATGTAGAAAGTGCGGTATTATTAGCAAATAAACAAGATGATCGCACTAGAAAAGAATTTGAAAAATGGGCAGTTTTAACCTATAGTAATAATCGGGCTGTCATTAATACCAAAAAAGGAAAAGATGAAGGTATTGATGGATTTGCTTATTTTCATGGTGATCAAGGTAAACAAGAAAAGATTATTTTTCAAGTAAAATCAGGTAAAGTAAAATCAGGAGACATTAGAGACTTAGTTGGTACAATGACTTTAGAAAATGCCAGTATTGCTATATTTATTACCTTAGAAAATCCTACTAAAGATATGATTACTACAGCTAAAAAAGCAGGGTTTTATCAAAATAAATATTTTACTCAAAATTATGACAGAATCCAAATTGTTACGGTGAGAGATATTATTGAAAATCAACAAAGATTGAATGTAAGATTAGCTTTAGAAGTTTTAAAGAGTGCTGAAAAAATTAAAGAAACACAAGTAACTCAAAAAGAATTAGATTTATAGTTTTTAGAGGATGTTTTAAAAGTTTTGGGCGAATATAATAGAGCCTACGGCACGCTACGCAAACGCTACTACACAAACAAAGTCCACCTACGTGGACTAGTGAAAAATTAAGGTTTTGTCTGTGTAGATGTGATTTCTAATCACCCAAGTTGAACTTTTTAACTATTGAATTAGATAAACTTGTGTAATTAATCTAACAAGAATATTAGTATCAATAGCAATTATTGACTCCATAATTGTTCTATTCCCTCAGCAATAGCTTCATTCATTTCCTCAATGGTTTTTGCTTTTCCTTTATACTTTAAGCACCCAGCAACATCAGCTAATTGAGTTTCAGGAAAAACTTTTTTAGGCTTTAATAAAATGCCATCTCCAAGATTAATGATTATTAATTCTTGACCATCTTCCCAATGAAACTGATCCCTGAAAACTTTAGGAATAGTAACTTGACCTTGACTTGATAATTTAGTAATTTCCATAAAAAATATAAAATTTATTTGTTCCGTCTAAGTCTAACATAAACTTTGAGATTTGTAAAATTAAATCTTTTACATTGATCAAATTATTGAATTTTCTCATAAATTGTTAAATGTTGGGTTCTGTTATCTGTTAAATGTTGGGTTGCGCTTCGCTTAACCCAACCTACATCACTTTATAAATTAATAATTAATAATTAATAAACTTGTTACATATATTGCTACAAAATAACCCGTACCTCCACCCCATAAAAATCATCAAATATTGATAAATCAAAGATTGGATAACAAATATTATACTAATATAATACTAAATCCTCAAGCAGTATACTATTAGTGTTACTAAGTTGACTCTAGGATGAAACTAAGAAAATAAATATGTTTTTATATCTATCTAAATTATTACCACTATTCTTTTACCCTCTGGGATTGGCTAGTGTGAGTTTAATCATAGCTTTGGTGACTTTGCGGAAACGTCCCCGCTTTGCGACTATAGCTATTTCTCTATCTTTAGCTATCTTACTGCTTTGTGGTAATGCTTGGGTGGCAAAATACATGGTACGCAGTCTAGAATGGCAAAATATCCCTTCTTCCCAGGTTCCCAAGGCTGAAGCTATAGTGGTCTTGGGTGGAGGAACTAAATCAGCAACTTGGCCGCGTCCAACGGTAGATTTAAGTGAAGCTGGCGATCGCATTATTTATGCCGCTCAACTCTATTTTCAGAAAAAAGCCCCTATAATTATCCTCAGCGGAGGTCGTATTGACTGGCGTGGTAGTGGTTCTCCAGAATCAGCAGATATGGCAACTATTCTTACATCTATTGGTGTACCATCTGAGGTAATTATCCAAGAACCAGATTCTCTGAATACATATCAAAACGCGGTTAATGTCCGTAAAATATTGGCAGCACGTCAGATTAAAAACGTATTATTAATAACTTCTGCAATGCACATTCCACGGGCTTTGAAAATTTTTCACCGTCAAGGTATTGATGTCATTCCCACTCCCACGGACTTTCTTGTTAGTCAGGATGATTTGCAAGAACTTATCAGTACACCTAAATCCGCTATTCTCAAATTATTACCCGATATTGATAACTTAAATCAATTTACAGTTGCTTTAAAAGAGTATCTGGGTATTTTTATTTATTGGCTACGCGGCTGGATTTAACAATCACTTATCCTTAATGACCTTATGAGTAAAGAATTACCACACATTTTGCCCTCTCCTCAACCCGAATTTGAGGAAGTATTTGCTGTTGATCAAACAGTGCGAGACTTTTATCATGAAGTTAATATCCGTTCTGAGTTTAAAAAGCATTGTCAATGGTATTATAAAACCGCCGCCCAAAACCGTCAAGACTTAGCTAAGATGCGCGGCGAACTAAATATTATGGCCTGGTTTTGTCGCCGCTAATTGGTGACTTAGATAATTTCTAGTTCAAAATCGCGTAAATGAGCTTTGAATTTTTTGCTAAACTGCACCAAAATCGGGAAGTTAGCACTGACGGGTCTCCCATTCCATTGTGTAACAATATCTATTACCTTCCCTTCTGCACCTTTCAGGTCAAAGGACTGACCTTTGTGTTCGGGATGATGATATACTACTACTGATTCTTTGACACGCACGCAATCGTCTTTTTTCATAAAATCACTTATTTGTATCTAACTTTTTCTTTTCTACAATCATCTGAATTTACTTTTCAGCTATAGATGACTATAAATTCAGCATGATTTAATCACAAACCTAATTTTACAACACATCGAGCTATTATTCTTAATTTTGAACAAAATTACCCCAGCTTTGTATTTGAGTCAAGTTTCTGTCAGTCCTTAGCCTGATATATTTGCAGTGCTTGATTATACAAAATTTTACTCAAGCGAGGGTTTTTGCAACGACGACTACGGAAATCGAAAACTCAAGGTACAGTTACAGATGGTTCGGCTTAATTAAGTAATTTTATTTATGAAAATACAGGTTTACATTGACATTTTTTACACAGTCCAAAAAACTCTAGGGTGTGATAAAAAACTTTAAATTCATGACTGGTTTGTAATTGTTTTTCTAGTTCGTGGACAGGACATTGATCAATGGCTATGGAAATACCGCATTGTAAGCAAGTTAGGTGATGTTTATCCTGTTGTACTAGGCTATAAAGGGCTTCACCATTTGCTAAGGTTCTTACCTGTACTAAGCCTTCTAGTTTCAGTGCTTCTAGGGAACGGTAAACCGTTGCTAAACCCATACTTTGATTAAAATTACGTAATTCTATGTAGATATCCTGGGCGGAAATGCTGTGTTTAATATTTCTTAACAGGTTTAAAATCCTTTCTTGACTACGGGTGCGAATGTTTCTCATGGGTTGTTAAATTTGTATCTATGGTAGCGGTAATTCATTAATTACTCCTACATTGCTAAATCCTAATTATATTTTCACTCACTTGCAACATTAAAAGTTATAGTATAGTGATCGCAGCTTTTAGCAAAGGCCTCATGCAAAGAAAATATTTAGCTAAAATTTTTGTTACTCTGAGAAATTCAGTATTAGACCCCGCCGGTGTGGCTGTACAATCTGGCCTCACACAAATGGGATATGATAATGTGGAACAGGTGAGAATTGGTAAATACATTGAGTTAATTATTGTCGCACCAGATGAAATGAAAGCGCGTCGAGATCTAAATAAGATTTGTTACGAAATGCTATCAAATCCCGTGATCGAAAATTATCGCTTTGATTTGATTGAAGTGGAATCCCAAACGGGAGCATTTTGAAATTTTAAGGTAATTAATTCACTACTGACCACTGACCACTGACTAATTATGAAATTCGGTATTTTAGTTTTTCCAGGTTCTAATTGTGATCGTGATGTCGCCTATGTTACTAAAGACTTGTTAGGACAACCAACTCGTATGATTTGGCACCAAGAAACAGATATTACTGATGTAGATGTGGTAATTGTTCCTGGTGGCTTTAGTTACGGCGATTATTTACGTTGTGGTGCGATTGCTCGCTTCTCTCCAGTTATGCAGCAAGTGATTGATCATGCAGAACAAGGTAAATTTGTCATCGGTATTTGTAATGGTTTTCAAATATTAACTGAGTCTGGTTTGTTACCTGGGGCATTGACGAGAAATCAAGACCTGCACTTTATTTGCGATCGCTCTCCTCTGAAGGTAGAGCGTAATAATTTACCTTGGACTCATGGTTATACGCAAGGAGAAGTGATAACTTTACCCATTGCCCACGGAGAGGGGCGATTTTACAGTGACGAAACCACTTTAGCAAAAATTGAAACCAATGGACAAGTTTTATTTCGTTATCAAGAAAATCCCAACGGTTCACTTAACAATATTGCGGGGATTTGCAATTTTCAAGGTAATGTATTAGGAATGATGCCACATCCAGAAAGAGCAGCGGATAAAGCATTAGGTAATAGCGACGGTTTACGCTTATTTCAGGGTTTGTTGGGGAAGGTAGCAGCTTTGGTATAACAGATACCCGACCTCTCACCGAAGTCGGGGATTTTTATTTTGAATATGTATTGACTTGACAAGACTTAAAGGTTTATACTTTAATAAGTGTAATGTTGAGGATAAAACCAGGAGCATAAATGAACAGAATCATCACAAATTCAGACTTAGCCGATGTGGATTATACTGATTTATTAAATAAAATATTACAAGTTATTGCTAAAAAACAGATATTTCAAATATCTACTGATAACAGGCGCGTGTTAATTAATATTAATCAAGTAGTTAATGAAGTAATTGGATTAAACCCAGCTAATCCATTAGGAAACGAAAGAGCAGTACGTAGCGCTACGCTTAATTTAAGCGCCAATTCTCAAGATTTATTCATTGAACAAATTCAAAAAATTGTCCAATATATTCAAAACAATTTAACCGAAGCAATTCACAAAAATCCAGGAAATGAATCAATAGATAGAATTACATTTATTAAGCAATTACTAACAGATTTACAGACATTTAAAGGACATTATAAGAAACATTATAACGAAGATCAAAAAACCGAAGAAACTCTATTAGACTTTACCTATCAATTTCCTCCTGCTGAAAAATTGCAAAAACAAAGATTAACAGTTAAAAAAAGAGAAAATACTTCAAATAAACAACTATTAAAAGCACATAAAGTCAAAATTTCTGTAGATAAACCTCGTGATTTTATATCAACAGTATTAACAGGAATTAATAATTATATTGATGTCAAATTGGGGGATATAAATTCACAAGATAGAGAAGAACTAGAAGATATTATTGACAACTTAGCCAAAAATCCCAACTCAGATGTTTACAGTTTACAAAATTTAGTCAACCAAGAAACATTAGGAAAGTTAAAAAAATTAGCTAAAATTAAATATTTAGAATTTCTCCTAGAAAATATTGATGAAAATGCTAGTGATGACAACTTTGATGGTAAAATATATTTACAGGATTTAATTAGAAGATTGTACTCATTAGAAGAATATATTAATGATAGTAATATAGCAGATGGAGAATATGAAGTTAATTATGCAGGAGCATCAGTTAATTATCAAACTTTGTTTTCTCGCAGTGAAGCGTATGATATATTACCAATTATTCCTAATATTGAAGGTTTTTTAGGAGAAACAGAAGATCCTGATCAAGAGAAAATAGAATTTACCTTTGGGTTAAAGTTGAAATTTGATGGTAAAGTACAGGCTTATGGTGGTAAATCAGTTTTTGATTATAACTTGAATATTTTAAATCCTGAGAGTAAAGAACATCAACAAGCAATTGGGAATGAATCAGAAAGAAGTGGTTTTGCGTCTAAAGTTTTGAAAATCGCATTTTTATATTATTTCATATTTGCATCTCGTCAAGATCCTACCGCAGCAGATTATGATCCTCAAAAAGAGTTAGAATATAATCCTAGAGAGAAATTTGAAAAAGATGTATTACCAATATTAAGAAGTAGTGATGACGAAGCTAAAAAGCAGCTATTTAGAAATTGGATAGCAGGTTTTAAGAAGTTGAATATCAGAGAAAAAATCAAAACATTGAAAAAAGTTTTAACAAATTTAATCAAACGTAAAACTGTATTTTCTAGTAGAGAATATCCTATACATATTTCTGTTAAAAATAGTATTTTAGAAAATGACATTGATACTATTAACGAAAGAGAAACCATATTTAAAGCAGTGTTGAGAAAGAACTTTAAAGAATGTTTAAAATATATCAACATAGGAAACGCAACCACACAAACCAACTTACTCATCACACTTCGCGCAAATATCAATATTAGTGAAATTCATTTTTTAAAGACAGAAGATAAAGAAACCTTTGATATGGAATATGATATTTCTCCTTTTGTTAAAGTTCTACCAGCAATATTTTTAGGATGGGAAGATAAAAGATGTCAAGATTTTTATAACAAAAACTTAAAACATCGTAAATTACTCATTTTTCCCCATCGTTTAGAAACTCCCAAATTAGAACCTCATCAAGAAATAATTTACCAAATTACCTACAGTTTATTAGCTTATATTTGTCTTCATGTCATTCTAGAAAAACAGACAAAACTAGAGACAAAAATATTTATTCCTCTGTTAAGAATACATCTAAAACAAAAAACTGATAATGATGTAATCATTGAAAAATTCATAGTTTCCTTAACTAAGGTATTATCCCACTTATTTAATGATGGATATCGTAGTAATGAACAGGGAATAGTAATTACTGATACTGCCAAGCAAATTGGTTATAAAATTTCTAATGTTCTCACTTCATTATATTCAGTTGTTCCCAAAAAATTCCACTTATTACCAACTGATAAATTTTCATTTACCGAGTTAGATAAACTTGCAATTATCATAGTTTCCAGTCGAGAAAGTGATAGTAAATGGGGAGTAAAAGAGAAAAAATCTAACTTAATGGGAGAAATTCTTACCTTACAAATGGAAGCTAAAAGTGTGAGATTTCAACTGTTTAAGACTTTTTCAGAAAATTTTGATGATCATGAAAAGATGTTTGAATATCCTACCGTAGTAGTAGATAATGTCAATAAACTTTATGAAAGAGGGTATAGACACTTTATTTATATAGCAAAAGTTCCCTATAGCAGTACATTACATATTACCCAAACTGTGAAAGATGAAGAATTATTTTTCATGTCCAAAAATGTAATTACCGCATTCATAAAAAACAAACCTGACATTAAAATTTATCCGATGTTTTTTGAAAAATACTATGTAGTTAAAATAAAAGATGAGATAACATCCACATCGAAAAATAACGAAAAACCTACATCATTATATATTCAAGATACCCTAGAACTGACTAATTTAGCAGAGGATAGAAATAAACAATCTGTGATATTTTTTAACTTGTTTAATGGTTTAGATGTTGCGAAGGATATAAATTATCACGGAGTAATGTCCTATGCAACGTTGTTAAATATGTATGATGGGATTTTAGATGATAAAGATATCAGAAAAGGATTAATATATGATGATAATAATGATAATCAATTAAAAAATGAAATTTTGCAATGTTTAACCTTATTTCATTTTTCTCGCTATGAAAAATCAGGAAAGATTGAGTTAAAATTAGATCCTTATCAAAATTTAATTGGGGATGAATCAGTAAGTCAAGTTGCGTTATTTCCCCATATTCGTAATAGAGGAAATTTTAACTCCCTTGCGTTTTTAACTCACGTTAAGGCAATATTAAATAAATCAAACCCAACATCATAAAAATCAATTAATTTTCATAAATCGTAGGTTGGGTTAAGCGAAGCGCAACCCAACATGATAAACATCAATTCAACGAAAGTACAACCCAACATGATAAACATCAATTCAACGAAAGTACAACCCAACATGATAAACATCAATTCAACGAAAGTACAACCCAACATGATAAACATTAATTCAACGAAAGTACAACCCAACATGATAAACATTAATTAATATTCACATAAAATTAACCAAAGGTAAAATCATGACAGCAAAAATAGGCGATAATTTAGGAAGGTTATTTGAAGTAGGATTTAATATTGGTATTTTATCCTATATGCAACAAAATAATATCAAAAATAACTTTGGTGACTTATATCGTGAGGAATTAGAACATCTGAAATTTTCTCAAATTAAAAAACTTATTATTAATAAAATTGTTAATGAAGTATCACAAAAAATAGCAGAAACTTGGTGTCAATTTTTCCTACAAAAAGGGTTTTTATGCGGTTTAAACTTCTTTAGGGAATATCTCAAGTCTTTGGGATGTGATGAAAACCAGAAATTGAAAAATGTAGAAATATTATATTATCAATGTTGCTTTAATGGTGATAATAGTGTTGGTACTCATGAAGTTAATAATGAAAAATGGTTTAAAAATGTTCTGTCTCAGCTGGAAAATGTAGAAATTACTTCTTCAGATATCAAGAAATATCAAGGAAAAGGGGAATTTCTCCATGCTGATACTTTAATTTTCTTAAAATATAGACAGAAATACCGTGTTTTATGTCTTGACTTATCAGTATTTTCTATTCACACAGATGAAGATATCGAAGATATTGACTATGTACAAATTATTCGAGAATTATTACTAAGAGATGTTAATTATATTCGTTCTAAAAGTGTATTTTCTAGTTTGCGAATTGATACAGAATCTTTAAACCTAGATTTTTCTCCAGCGTTACAGGAATATTTTACAGCTTTTAAATACCATGATAAAGAAAGTGCGAAATTAATTCAAGCTGCTGGTTATATTTATAGTTTCTGTCAGTTTTTAAAAGCATGTCAGTTTTTACAAGAAAGTAAACAAGAAAGTAAAATAGATATATCCAAATTAGTATGTAATGCTGTAGGATATAGCGATCGCTCATTTAACACTATTTCTATTCCAGCACAAAACCTGCAAATTTTTCAAACTTGTTATCAAATCTATACAAAAGAGAATAAAGAAGAAGAACTTATTTCCGCACGTCGTCGAGTTTTAGATAAAATTAAACGTAACGCTTTCTATAGTTTTCAGGAAGGAAGACAACTAGTTAAATCACTTTTAGAAATTACTCCCGATCAAATTAACATTTTACCACCACACACAGAAAAAATTACAGATTTTTATAACTCAGTTTCTCCCGTACCTCCAGAACTAATTACTAGTTTAGATTTACCTGAAAATTGCAACTTTAGACAAGCACATAACCAACTAATTAAAAAGTATTTACTCTCAGAAAATACCTACATCTTCCTCACAGGAAACCCAGGAATTGGAAAAACCACCGCCATAGTAGATTTTCTCAAACAACATCAAGATGATGGTTTTTTGTTATTCTATGTTAGTCCTCGGAAACAAGTAAATTTAGATATTATTGAAAAATTCAAAGATCAACACACAGGAAAATTAGTTGATGATAGAATTTTCGCTATTAATAGTGATAGTAATTTGATTAAAGATAACTATGGTAAATACTCTGTTGCATATACATCTAACACCCATCAAGATGATTTTACCTTAGGACTAGTTGATTTTCTCAACATGGAAAATATCCAAAGAACCTCAAAACGAAAAAATAGACTAGAACATATTAGCGATGATACTTTTCAAGATATTGGACAAAAAACTAAAGGAGTTTTAAATAGTGTTTGTGAAGGTTTATATCATCTAATTACAAGTGAAGAACATCATCAAATTATTGCGACTACTTCTACTCAGTCTTTGAAAAAAACCGAATATGGAGATACTTTAAAACATTTAGAAAAAATCTTTCGTGACGCATATAACACTAAAGAAAATACCGTTTTTCCTAAAAAAATGCAAAAAATTTCTCGTCGCATCAAACATCTATTTATTATGATAGATGAAATTACTGGGGATGAAGGAGGAGTAGAATTTTTACAAGGTATTTACAAAATAGTGAAAGACTATAAACTCACACATCCTGAAAATGGTTTCAATACTAAAATCATTGTTGCAGACGCTTCTATAGTTGACAAAAATGTCATTCTTCAACATTTAGAAGACAATACTCCTGAACCCAATAAAATCTTTTTTCGCAAAACTTCATCAAATATTCAACCTTTATCTGTGGAGGATTTCATATTTAAGAATTTACCATCTATCATCATTAATACTAATACCTATCCTGCAAAAAGTTTAACTATCAATTATCAAATCATTATTGAATCTCGTAAATTTACCAATAAAACCAAACTGAAAGATAAATCTATCTTACAGTTAGAGAAAACACTGCAAGAACAAATTATCAAAGATATTGAAAATTTATGCCAAAATTCCCAAGTTGAACAATTTATAGTTTACATCCAAAATAAACCTAAATTAGCAGAAATAATTGATAAAATTCAAGAAAAATTAGGAATAGGAAACTTTATTAAAAATACTCATTATCTAGAAATACACGCGAATATTTCTGAACAGGAAAAACAGGAAATTAAACAATATCAAGAAAAAGTCAAAGTTGTATTTATGACTGCTTCAGGAAGTCGTGGTTTATCATTTCCTAAAGCAACCCACATTTTAGTAGAAATTCCTAAATTTGAAATTGAAAAAAACCTCATGGAAATTATTCAAGTTATGTACCGAGGACGGGGAAATGATATCATAGATAATCAAGATAAATATCTAAATTTCTATTTAGCTGAACGCGCAACTTATTATCAAGATGAACTACAAATTTCTGTGGAAGAAAGTGTTTTAAGTTTATTAAATATTTTGTTAATTCTTAAAGCATCTATGATGACAAGAATACAAGGTTATGGTATGATTGGCAGAAAGGAATATATTCTCATTCCTATTGGGGGAAAATCAGTTTTTGCTGCGGGAGAAAGTTTTTCTAGTCAAATTGAAAATCTCATTTCTCAACTGAAACAGGAATATCAGAGAAATAAAAGTCATGAATCTTTAAAACAAGCATATACCAGTTTAGAATCATTAATGAAAGATGGTGATTTTGTAGTAGAAAAAAATACAGAAGCAAGTTATTTAACTATTAGGGAAAACTTCAACAACAACTTTTTAGAACTTGCGAAAACTTTTGATAAATTACTAGATTTTAAACCTTTGGAATTAGGTTATATTAGTGGAGGTTTATTAATAGTACCTGCTAAAGAAATTGAAGAGTCTTATCAAATGCGGTTATTAGATATTGAAAAATATGCTAATTCTCAATTATGGGAAAATTTGCAAAGTATTAGTACAAATAAAAACTATCCCGAAAGTTTGACTTATGCGGTGAGAGATGCTATAGAATTAGTAGCAAGATTGAGAAATGCACCTCCAAAAACTCAGAATTTCATCCAAAAAAGTCAACAAAATGATCAATATTATGCTTTACCTTTATTTGCGTTTATTAGTGGTAAAGTGATGAAAGAATATTTTGAAAACGAAACTCAAGAACCAGAAGATCAACGTTTTAAAGATATTTTATCTATTTATATTCGTTCTTCATATCCTGTGGGAAGTATTTTACCTATAGGTTATAAGTATCAGGAATTTCCTTTTATTGTGTTTAGAAGTTATAGTTTGGAAGAAATTAGAAATAAAGTTTTTACAGAAAAGTACCTGTTAAATTCCCAAGAATTAAACATTCTCAATTTAATTCTTTCTCTCTAACCTCAATAACTCAAGAAAATAGTTTCGCGGTTTAAGAGAAAGACCTATTGACAAGCATCGAAAAACCTGGTAAGATAGATACCGACGAGGAAGAACTATCCTCTGCGTATAAGCGAGACAAATCTAGACAAGACGAATTAACAACTACTGTCTGCGCCTCTGGGAGAGAAAAAATGATTAAACAATAAACTCATCGTAAACAACGAATGGCTTCCAACAACCCCCTCGCTTTATTGAGAGTTTCCTCATATTCCCTTTCTGGGTCTGAGTCAGCTACCAAACCCGCACCCGCTTGGACAGTTACAGTCTGATTATGTAATACCATAGTTCTAATAGCGATCGCAGTATTCAATTGTCCTTCAAAATCATAATATCCATATACACCAGAATATACACCTCTGCGACTCGGTTCTAACTGATTAATAATTTCCATAGCGCGAATTTTGGGCGCACCGCTGACAGTTCCCGCAGGAAAACACGCTTTAAGTAAATCCCACGCCGTTTTACCCGGTGCTAATTTACCTGTCACATTACTGACAATGTGCATCACATGAGAGTAGCGTTCAATGATCATTAATTCGTCCACTTTCACACTACCGCTGCCACATACCCGCCCCAAATCATTGCGTCCTAAATCTATTAACATCACGTGTTCGGCGATTTCCTTGGGGTCTTGAAGTAAATCTTCCGCAAAAGCCGCATCTTCCTGGCTATTCTTTCCTCTGGGTCGAGTTCCCGCAATGGGACGCACTGTAGCGATAATTTCCCCTTGATCATTCCGTTCCGCTTTCACCATAATTTCGGGACTAGAACCGATAATTTGCCAGTTCTGGAAGTTAAAATAGGCCATGTAAGGTGAAGGATTGATTTGACGTAAAGAACGATACAATCCAAAAGGATCACCTGTATATTCTGTGGATAAGCGTTGAGAAATCACTACTTGAAAAATATCACCAGCTTTAATGTATGCTTTCGCTTTTTCCACACTAGCGCAAAATTCTCGGCGCGTAAAGTTACTCGTGTATTCCTCTGTTCCCCCTTGAGACCTGTTTCTAGGTGCTGTCCAAGATAATTTGGTCTTTTCCGGTGATAGAGGTAAAGATAGCTTTCTGACCATTTCCTGAATGCGATCGCTCGCCCCTTGATATGCTACCTTTAAATCAGTTATATTACGTAAATCTGCGTAGGCGATCGCCCAAATTTTCCGTTTTACCTGGTCAAAAATCAATAACTGATCGACCTGCATCCATAATCCATCAGGGATATTACGCTGATCTTGAGCATGAATTGGCACACGCGGCTCAATCCAATTTATTAATTCATAGCCCCAAAACCCAAATAAACCCCCAATTCCTGAAGGTAGCTCCGGTAATTTTACTGGATGATAAGGAGCTAAACATTCAGATAAAACTGCAAAGGGATCACCTGTAAAAACTTGTTCAGAACCATCTCGATGTATTTGCTTAGTCTTATTACCCCTTGCTTCCAAAATCCACAAAGGATCACAACCCAATAAACTATAACGTCCTAACTTTTCCCCACCTTCCACCGATTCCAGCAAAAAGCTATAAGGTTGATCTGCACA
>OMJF01000293.1 GCA_900299285.1 Anabaena sp. 54
CTGTTGCTATAACCAACCTACAATTGGTTAGGTTTCGCTGTTGCTATAACCAACCTACAATTGGTTAGGTTTCGCTGTTGCTATAACCAACCTACAATTATCAATAATTAATTATAATTGGATAATTGAAAGTTGATCATCATCATAAATTAAACCGGAAATTTACACTGAAATTTTGAAAAATGACAATTACAACCCAGTATTTACAGACATTAGAAAAACAAGTTTGGACTTGGCGAAATTACAAAATTCAATATACAGTTATGGGTACTGGCCAACCATTGGTACTTATTCATGGTTTTGGTGCTTCTATTGGCCATTGGCAAAAAAATATCCCGGTTCTGGCTGCGGCTGGTTATCAGGTGTTTGCTTTAGATTTGTTGGGGTTTGGAGGTTCTGATAAAGCCAAAGTAGATTATACCATGGAATTGTGGGCGGAATTATTAAAAGATTTTTACAATACACATATTCAAAGACCAGCTATATTTATTGGTAATTCTATTGGCGCACTTTTAAGTTTAATTGTTGTCACAGAATATTCCGAAATTGCGGCTGGAGGCGTGTTAATTAACTCTGCTGGTGGTTTGAGTCACCGTCCCCAGGAGTTAAACCCACTGCTGCGGGTTTTTATGACGACTTTTAACAAGTTAGTAGCTAACCCAGTGACAGGTAAATTTGTTTTTAACCGTATTCGCCAAAAATCACAAATTAGAAGAACATTATATCAAGTATACCGCGATCGCACTGCTGTCACTGATGAACTTGTAGATTTACTCTATATACCATCTTGTGACCCAGGAGCGCGAGATGTTTTTGCTTCCATTATTAGCGCACCTCCAGGTCCAAGTCCAGAGGAATTATTACCTAAGTTAGAGTTTCCGTTATTAGTAATTTGGGGTGAGGAAGATCCTTGGACACCAATTACAGGGGCGGATGTTTATAGACTAGCACAAAAAGATGGTAAAAATGTGAAAATTGTCCCGGTTCCTGGTGCTGGCCATTGTCCCCATGATGAAGTTCCAGATATTGTGAATGGTGAAATCATTAGTTGGTTAGAACAAGTAATTGGTAATGGGTAAAAGGAAGTCTAAATTAGATTTTACCATAAACCGGTTAAAGATAGTATTATTAAGGATTGTTTCAATGTGTAACTTTCCCTAGCCTGTCAATATGTCAGAAAATTTAGCCGCTTGTTTGAATGATGTGCTTCCATTCCCTAATCATAGTCAAAATACTATCCGCATTCGGGGTGCTAGGCAGCATAATCTGAAAAATATTGATTTGGAATTACCTCGTGATCGTTTGATTGTTTTTACTGGGGTTTCTGGTTCGGGTAAGTCGTCTTTAGCCTTTGATACCATCTTTGCGGAGGGTCAACGCCGTTATGTGGAATCCCTAAGCGCCTATGCTCGCCAATTTTTGGGACAATTGGATAAACCGGACGTAGAAGCAATTGAGGGTTTAAGTCCTGCAATTTCCATTGACCAAAAATCAACTTCCCATAATCCCCGTTCCACAGTGGGAACGGTAACGGAAATTTATGATTATTTGCGATTGTTATATGGTCGAGCGGGTGAACCCCATTGTCCCCTTTGTGATCACTCTATTGCGCCTCAGACCATTGACCAAATGTGCGATCGCATTATGGAACTTCCCGACCGCACCCGCTTCCAAATTTTAGCCCCTGTAGTCCGTGGAAAAAAGGGAACTCACCGCAAATTAATTTCTGGTTTAGCTTCCCAAGGTTTCGCTCGTTTGCGGGTAAATGGGGAGGTGCGAGAGCTATCTGATTTGATTGAGTTAGATAAAAATAGCACACATACTATAGAACTGGTTATTGACAGATTAGTTAAAAAAGATGGTATTCAAGAGCGTTTGGTGGATTCTCTAGCAACTTGTCTTCAGCAATCTCACGGCATTGCTATAATTGAGGTATTAAAAGATACATCAGATAAGATAGCGCTGGAGCGACCTGATAGTAAGTATATATCAACTGAGGAAAAAAATCAAGGTATTTCTGAAGAAGAATTATCCAAAGAAATGGTATTTTCAGAAAATTTTGCTTGTCCTGAACATGGTGCGGTAATGGAAGAATTATCACCAAGGTTGTTTTCTTTTAATTCACCTTATGGAGCTTGTCCCCATTGTCACGGAATTGGGACTTTAAGAAGATTTTCTGAGGAGTTGGTTGTACCTGATGAAAATTCGCCTATGTATGCAGCGATCGCTCCTTGGTCAGAAAAGGAAAATTCCTATTATTTAGAGTTATTGTATGCTGTGGGGTTAAATTATGGGTTTGAGTTACAAACTCAATGGGGGAAATTAACAGCGCAACAGCAAAAAATTGTCTTGTATGGAGAAGAACAACCGAAAAATCCAACAGAGAAAAAACAAATTTTTAAAGGCGTAATTCCCATTTTACAAAGACAATATGAAGGGGGAACAGAGTTAATTAAACAGAAATTAGAAGAATATTTAATTGATCAACCTTGCGAAGTTTGTGGAGGGAAGCGGTTAAAACCCCAAGCCTTAGCTGTGAAATTGGGACAATATGGAATTTTAGATTTTACCACCGTTTCCATTCGGGAATGTCGAGAAAGAATAGAAAAATTAAAATTGAGCGATCGTCAAAGTCAAATAGCTGATTTAGTTCTGAGAGAAATCAAAGCCAGATTACAATTTTTATTAGATGTTGGCTTAGATTACCTCACCTTAGATCGTCCCGCCATGACATTATCTGGTGGAGAAGCTCAACGCATTCGGTTAGCGACACAAATTGGTTCGGGACTAACAGGAGTTTTATACGTTTTAGATGAACCAAGTATCGGTTTACATCAAAGAGATAACGCCAGATTACTAAAAACCTT
The DNA here is from genome assembly GCA_900299285.1 of Anabaena sp. 54. Classification (GTDB taxonomy): domain Bacteria; phylum Cyanobacteriota; class Cyanobacteriia; order Cyanobacteriales; family Nostocaceae; genus Dolichospermum. Next base: position 2,868 of record OMJF01000293.1, read on the forward strand.
AACCAAATTACGGGACTTAGGAAATACCTTAATAGTTGTCGAACATGACGAAGAAACTATCCGCGCTGCTGATTATATAGTTGATATTGGTCCTGGAGCGGGAATTCATGGAGGACATATTATTTCTCAAGGAAGTTTAGAGAATTTACTTAATGCAGAAAAATCCTTAACCGGAGCTTATTTATCAGGAAGAAGAATCATAAATACTCCATCTAAAAGAAGAGAAGGAAATGGCCGAGCTTTAACTATTAAAAACGCCCGTCGCAATAACTTACAAAATGTAGATGTAGAAATTCCCTTGGGAAAACTTGTTGCTGTTACAGGTGTTTCTGGTTCAGGAAAATCTACCCTAATTAATGAATTACTTTATCCAGCATTACAACATCATTTACTCAAAAAATCTCCCGCACCCAAAGATATAGATGAAATCAAAGGTTTAAACTGCGTTGATAAAGCCATTGTCATTGACCAGTCACCTATAGGGAGAACTCCCCGTTCTAACCCTGCAACCTACACCGGAGTTTTCGATATTATTCGTGATGTTTTTTCCCAAACTGTAGAAGCGAAAACCAGAGGTTATAAAGCTGGACAATTTTCCTTTAATGTCAAAGGTGGACGTTGTGAAGCTTGTAGTGGACAGGGTGTAAACGTCATAGAAATGAACTTTTTACCAGACGTTTATGTACAATGTGAAATTTGCAAAGGTGCGAGATATAACAGAGAAACCCTACAAGTTAAATATAAAGATAAATCAATTTCTGATGTTTTGAATATGACCGTTGAAGAAGCATTAGATTTTTGTCAAAATATTCCCAAAGCAGTCACCAGATTACAAACATTAGTAGATGTAGGATTAGGATATGTACAACTAGGACAACCAGCCACAACCTTATCTGGTGGAGAAGCACAGCGGGTGAAATTAGCGACAGAATTATCTCGACGCGCGACCGGAAAAACCTTATATTTAATAGATGAACCAACTACAGGTTTATCTTTTTATGATGTTCACAAATTGTTAGACGTTTTACAAAGATTGGTAGATAAAGGAAATTCAATTTTAGTTATTGAACATAATTTAGATGTGATTCGTTGTTCAGATTGGGTAATAGATTTAGGACCAGAAGGAGGAGACAAAGGAGGAGAAATAATAGCAGCAGGAACACCGGAAGAAATAGCAGAAAACCCCCGTTCCCACACAGGAAAATATCTGCAACAAGTATTAAAACAATATCCCGCAGTTGTCTGAATCAGGATATCCAGGATTTAAGGATTTAAGGATGTAAACATCAATAAAAACTCTTCCTCTCTTCCTACCCTTGGGTAACACTTTCGGTGAAGGTCTCCTTTGCGTCCTTTGCGGTTTGTTTCTTAGATATTCAATGCTCACGCAAAGAAGCAAAGAAAGAGTATAATTATCAATATAGTAAAGGAAAAAAGTTTATGCAGCTAACAATAAAAGACGTAGAAATATTGCAACAAAACCTATCCAAAGAACAAGAAGATTATCAAATAGAACTGCAAGAAGGAAACCTCTTAGTTATGGGACCATCAGATATTGAATCTAGTGAAATAGGCGCTCAGTTAATACATTTGTTAAAACTGTGGGTTAATCCCCGGAACTTAGGGAGAATATTTGACTCAAGCGGTGGTTTCATCATGCCAAACACCGACCTCCGCGCACCCGATGTTTCCTTCGTAATTGCTTCCAGATTAAAACGCACCGTCAGAGACTTTGGAAACCTAGTTCCTGATTTAGTAGTAGAAATCAAATCAAAAACTGATAGAATTGGAAAATTAGAAGATAAAGTTAAACTCTTTTTAGAACTAGGCGCAAAAATCGGCATATTAATTAATCCTGATGAAAGAAACGTCAGCGTATATCGTCCCAACGGAGAAATTGAAACATTAACAGGAGATGACAAATTAACCATACCCGAATTACTTCCCGGTTGGGAAATTAAAATTTCAGAAATTTGGCCACCCGTATTTGAATAAATTACAGCGATTTCCAATCATATACAGCAGTTTTCATGTATTTGAGCCACAATTATTAGACCTAACCCCCAGCCCCTTCCCTA